>JBCCZD010000075.1:0-15775 GCA_039188275.1 Planctomycetota bacterium | reverse complement strand
GTGGCTATGGTCTTGGGGAAGGTGTTCCGGGTTACGCCGGGGTTGCGTTTCTGCCTGCGCGGCAGGGGGCGCTTTTGGGCCGCCGCCACCGTCGCGCGGGCCGAGGCCGTCGTGCACCGCGACAAGAACCACGCGAGCGTTGTCTTCTGGTCGCTCGGCAACGAGGCGGGCAGCGGCCAGGCCTTCGCCGAGGCTCGCAAGGCGGTGCGTGCGATCGACGCCACGCGGCCCATCCACTACCAAGACGGCGACGAGCACGCCGACATGAAGTGCGTCTTTTACCCTTCGCCCGACGCGATGCGGCGGATGGCTAGAGACAAGCGTGACCAGCGGCCCATCATCCTCACGGAGTACGCCCACGCCATGGGCAACTCGATGGGCAACTTCCAAGACTACTGGGACGTCATCGAGGGCGAGCCGCAGCACGCCGGCGGGTACATCTGGGATTGGGTCGACCAGGGCCTCCGCGCGTACACGGCCCGCGAGGAAGAGTTCTGGGCCTACGGCGGCGACTTCGGCGACTACCCCAACTCCGGCAACTTCTGCATGAACGGCTTAGTCCAGCCCGACCGCAAACCGAACCCGCACCTGGCCGAGGTCAAGAAGGTGCAGCAGTTCATCGAGATGATGCCGAGCGACCTGCCGAACGCCCGAGTCGCGATCACCAACGGCTACTTCTTCCGCACGCTTGGCTTCGTCAAAGCGAAGTGGGAACTGGTCGCCGACGGCGCGGCGATCCAGTCGGGCGAGCTGGCGCCGATCGACCTGCCGCCGGGGCTCACAACCGAGGTCGGCTTGCCGATCGCGATGCCCGACGCCGGCGCCTACCGCGAGCTGTTCCTGAACCTCCGCTTTGTGCTGGCGGAAGATCAACCCTGGGCCGCCGCGGGCCACGTCGTCGCGGAGCACCAGTTCGCCCTGCCCTACCCCGCCAAAGAGTCGGCCCGAATCAGCACCCAACGGCTGCCGCGGCTGTTGGTGGAACGCAACGAGGAAGACGTCCGCGTGCGCGCGGTTGGCGAAGAATTTACGGCGGTCTTCAACAGCCAAAACGGCGCTTTGAAAGAGCTCTGGCGTGACGGGCGAGAACTGGTGATCGCTGATATCGAGCCCCGTTTCTGGCGGCCGCCGGTCGACAACGAGAACGACACCAGCAACACCGCGAACCTCCCCAGGGAGATGTTCGTGTGGCGTGACGCCCACGTCGGCCGCCGGCTCGATTCGCTCACGGCAAAGCCCATCACCCCCGGCCACACTCGGGTGGTCGCGAAGCTCCGCATCCCCGTTTGGAACGCCGCCTACACAAACGTCTACGACGTGTACGGCAACGGCGACATCGCCGTGACCGCTGAAATGGAGGGGCCCGGCGATTTGCCCGAGCTGATGCGGTTCGGCATGCGGCTGCCGATCGCGAATTGGATGAGTCAGGCAGCGTGGTACGGCCGCGGCCCCCACGAGAGTTACCCCGACCGCAAGACGAGTGCCCTAGTTGGCCTCTACAAGTCGCCGGTCGCCGCCCTGCACTTCCCCTACGGCAAGCCCCAAGAGAACGGCAACCGCACCGACACCCGCTGGGCCGCCTTCACCGACAGCGAGGGCCGCGGGCTCATCGTGACGGGCGATCCGATAATCCAGTTCAGCGCAACGCGGTACGACCCAAGGCGGCTCGTCTATGCCAGGCACGAGTACGAAGTCGGCAGCCGCCATCGGCACACGACCGTCATGATCGATGGGGTGCAGCGTGGCGTGGGCGGCATCAATAGCTGGGGCGCTAGGCCCTTGGCAGAGTACCGCCCCAAAGAGCGTCGCTACCGGTACGGCTACCGGCTTTCGCCTGTTCTTCCCGGCGAAGACGCCGCGGCGGCGGCGGCCCGGGTTTACCTAGACTAACCTCGAGCCGTGTCGATCGGCGCCGAGTGGCGGTTACATGCTGCCCCGCGGTCGCCGTGCGCCGGACAAGCGGGCGCCGGTCGGCAGGACGCGGTCCGGGTTGGTGGGCGCCGGCCCCGTCGAGTTGCACACCTCAAGCCAGGCTTCCTGCGGCGGCAGCCTCGTTACCGCATCTCCCGGCCGCTCGTCGCACCGGCGGAGCACCAGTTCCCAGGCCGCCTTGCCGACGAGCTTCGCATCCTGGCAGACGGCCGACATCCGTGGGTAGACCGTGTGGCGTAGGTCGTTGTCGTCAAAGCCCACAATCGACAGGTCTTCGGGGACGCGGACGCCCATCCGGTGCGCCTCGTTCATCGCCCCCACGGCAACCAGCGGGTCGGCAACGAACAACGCCGTTGGGCGGTGCGGCATGCCCAGCAGGTTCCGCAATAGTTGGGCGCCGTCGAACCGGTGGGGAGGCACCCGGCACACAAGCGACTCGTCGAGCAGGCCGTGCTCGCGCAGCACTTCGCGGTAGGCTACCAACCGATCGACGTGGTCGCCGTCGTCCCGCTCGCACGCCGCGAAGGCAACACGCTTGTGGCCCAAGGAGACCAGGTGCTCGACCGCGTCCCGGCTGGCCGACTTCGACCCGGCGTAGGCAAACGAGAGTTGGTCGCAGTCGAAGTGGTCGCCCAGCACCACGAGCGGGAGGCCCTCGGCGGCCATATCAACGGCTAAGCGACGCTCCGCGGCGGTGCAACGCAAGACGCCGCCGCGGATTCCTTTGCGGGCAAAGAATTGACGCAGCGTTTCGCCAGAACCGCGATCGCGGCTCAGGTCGACGATCGTGAGATCAAGGTTGGAGGCGCGCATCCCGTCGACCATGCCCTCGAGGCAGGCCGAGTCGTAGGGCGACCCCACGGTGAACGGCCCGACGTAGATCAACGCAATCGAATCGAGCGATCGCCTCCCCACTTTTGGGCTGTAGTCGCAAGCATCGACCGCCTTGAGCACCTTCTCCCGCAAGTCGATTGCGACCGTGTCGGTCCCGTTCATAACCCGCGAAACGGTAGCGATCGAAACCCCGGCTGTTTTGGCAACTTCTCGAATCGATGGCATCGCGACTCCGCATGATAAGTAACAGTTTCTCCATTCTTGGTGATATTCCTCGATACGTCAACCATCGCTGCTCGGGTTACATTTATTCGGCAATGCACAGCGCAGATTGGCAGCCGGTTTAAACGGATCACCGCAGTTACGCGATTTTCTCAGGAATTGCCGCCTCTATTTGTTGACGACCGAGATGATCCCCCCTAAAGTACGAAACAGTTGCTTTACTGTTACTCTTCCGGTCTGCTCTTCTTCGGCGTTCCGTGATTTGCTGCGGCGATATGCAAGCATTTGATCGGCTGAAATCGTTTCCCGCTGTACCTCGGGGCTCATAATGAAGCCTACGCGAGGGCGGCTCTTTTCTTCTCGGGAGGTGTTCTGATGAAGCGTCTCTGTCCGACCCCGTTTCCCCTGTTCGCGGCTCTGGTGGTCAGTGCTGGACTCGCCGGCTCGGCTTCGGCCCAGCTGTCCGATTACTCGCAAGACTTCGAAGGGCTCAACCGCGCCGACCCCAATGCCCTGATTAACGATGGCTGGCAGTTCTTTGCCGGCAGCCGCTTCGGTATTCCGGGTGACCCGGATTTTGACAACTTCGGAGCGGGCCCGTTCGGCGCCCCCAACAACATCGTGGCGCCCAACATCACGGTGATTAGTGACGTCCCGTCGGGCGGCGATCCCCCGGCCGGTTCGCAGGGCTTGGTTGTCTTCAGCGACTACGCGAATGCCCTCCACACCGAGCCCATGGGCGCCGGCACCGACCCTCGCGACTTGATCATCAGTGTCTTTCAAGAGCAAACCATTAGCGCGAGTGACATCGGCGAGTCGGTGACGTTCAGCTTCCTGGCCGACGGCAACGAGTTTCCCCCGACCGGCAATGCCCAAACCGAGGCGTTTCTGATCACGCTCGACCCGAATAACGGTTTTGCTTCGACGAACGACTTAACCGTGGACACGACGACGCTTGCCGACGGCGGTCTGCTGAGCGGCAGCATCACGCTGAGCCTCGCCGACCCGCTACTCCAAGGGCAGATCCTGCAGTTCGGCTTCCGAAACTTCGCGCAGGACTTCGAGGGCTCAGCGGTCGACTACGACAACGTTAGCTTCACGGTGACGCCAGAGCCCGCTTCGGCGGCTCTCGTCGCCCTCGGCGCCGTGGCGGGCGTTGCCCGTCGGCGCCGCCGTTAGAGGACGTCCTGTACGCGGCCGGGTGGGGTTGGGCAGACCCCGCCCGGCCCCTTGTCTAACCGCCGATACGCTGCGGGCGTTACCCCCTCAGCCATCGCGTGACTCATCGCACAACTCTTCTTTGGCCCCGCCCGGCGAGCAGGCTCGCCGAGGCGTGACTCTATCCGCAAGCCAAACCCTATGAACAACTCAGCGCGCTACTCACCGACGCTCTTGCTAGCGGTGGCCGCCACGGTTGCCTTGATTGATGAGTCGAAGGCTCAGACGGTCATGATCGACGAAGTGATCCTGTTCGACGACTTTAGCACCACGGACACCTCCGGCGATCCGACCCTTGTCGACACGACTGTTTGGCGGCTGCCCTTCGACTCCGAGGGCACCTTCGTGGGCAGGACACGATTCCGCGGCGACTCCTCGACCGACGTGCCCCTGCAGGGGATCGCCGAGCCCCTGGCGTCTGATGGCTTGGTAACGGAAATCCACCTCGACACCTTCTCATCGGTCGAGCCCGGCGCCGCGTTCCTCGGCACCGACCTGCTTACCAAGCGCGACTTCGCCCGCGGCGGCGGGCTCTCCTTCGAGGGCCGGCTGCGGCTCAAGCCGGGAGCCACGGCCGGGGGCGTCTACGACGCAAACGCTTCCCTCGGCGGCACGATCAACGGCTTTTTTTCGTTCGACGTCAGCCGCGAGGTCTCGCTTGGCTCGCCGCCTGAGAACCGTCAGGTCCGTGACGAGATCGACTTCGAACTACTGGGCAACCAAACGGGCCCCGCCGGCGCGCAAGACATCTTCACGAACGTGTTCGACGACGTCGACTTCGACGGCATCCTCCCAGACAACCCCGCGCTCACCAACGTCAACGGGCTAGACCTAACCCAGTTCCAAGACTACCGGGTCGAGTGGACGCCGCAAGCCGTCAAGTGGTTTGTCAACGACTCGCTCGTCCGCGCGGTGACGGAGAACGTCCCGCAGGACCCGCAGAAGCTCCACTTCAACTTGTGGGCGCCGGACAGCGGTTTCGCGGACGCCTTCAACGCGGCGTTGCAGCCAACGGCTGTCGAGGCGGAAAACACGCGTTACACGGCGCAGCTCGACCACGTCGAGGTGCGACGGCTCAACACCGAGATCAGCGACAACTTGCTGACCGACCCGAGCATGGAAGGGGCGCAGCCGACACTAAACGTAGCGGCCGGCACGACCACCGGTCAGTGGTTCAGCTTTAACAACGCCCAGTTCGTCGTCGACGACATCCTTGGGACGGACCCGAACCTGCCGGACATGGCGGCCGACGGCATCTCGTTTGGCCAGGTCTTCGGGCCGTTCGCGGCCAGCGCTACGCAGACGGACGCGTCGGGCTTTATTCAGCAGGTTGCAGCGGCCCCGGGCGAGGAGTTTGAGGTCAGCGCTAAGGTCCTCACACCGTCGGGCGCCGATACCATCGCGGGCTCTGAAAACTTCACCACGGTCGCGATCTCATTCGTAAACGAGTTTGGGGCCGAGCTGCTCACCGCCCCCTTCGTGCCGCAGGACGGGAGCGACTTCCCGCTGCTCGATGGCCGGGACCCCAACATTGTCGAAGACGTGTACGTCGAAGGCACGGCGAGTGCCGTCGCGCCGGCGGGCACCGCGTTCGCTCGCGTGACGCTGCTGTTCGTTCAGATCATCGACGGCACGCCCGGGCCGGGTGGCATCGATGGCGCTGCGTACTTCGACGACGTTTCGCTCGTGAAGCTTACGGCGCTCGCGCCACCAATCGTGCCGGGCGACTTCAACGGAGATACCGTTGTCGACGCCGCTGACTACACCGTTTGGCGCGACAACCTGGGAGCCTCGGACGAGTCGCTCATCGGCGACGCGGGCGACGGGCTGAACGGCGTCGACGCGGCCGACTACCTGGTTTGGCGGAATGCGTTCCTAGGGCTTCCCGGGGCGTCGACGCTCATTTCGGTCCCGGAGCCAAGCGCCGCGTTGCTGATGGTTGGCTCAACCGCGTTGCTCTTCCGCCGCCGACGCTAACGGCGTGCGGCTTATCAGTTTGTAGGGTCCGGTACTGCAAGGGAGAGACGGATGCCAAAGCGCTTGGTCAGGCGACGGGGGTTTACGCTCGTCGAGTTGTTGGTGGTGATCGCGATTATAGGGATCCTAGTCGGGTTGCTTCTGCCTGCGGTCCAGTCGGCGCGTGAGGCGGCGCGGCGGATGAGCTGCACGAACAACCTTAAAAACCTGTCGCTCGCTTGCCTGAACCACCACGATGTGCAGGGGCACTTCCCCGTTAGCATGGGTTTCACCCAGGCGAACGACGGCTCGCAAGGCGCCGGGCCCGCGGCCGGGTGGATTCTGCAGGTGCTGCCGCAGATCGAAGAGCAGCCGCTCTACGACCAGTTTAAGCAGGGGGGCGCGTTCGAAGGGACCTGGCAGATCGGCCGCGGGCGCTCGCCGGCGCCCGGGTTCGGGCTGGGTTCGATCAACAACGGCATTTCGGTGCCTGAGTTGATGGCCACCCAGCTCGTCATGCTTCAGTGCCCGTCGGACCAGAGCGTCCTCGAACTCTCGACCGACCAGTACGGCTGGCCCACCACGCCGGTCGCGCTGACGAGCTACAAGGGCAACATCGGCGACACCGTCGTCGGCGAGACCAACGGCACGACGTTCACCAATGCGGCGTCGCAATTCCCGAGCGGTGTCTACGACCAGACAACTCCGCCCTTTACGACCGACAACGACTGCCACCGCGACACCCGTTGCCGGGGCGTCTTCTACCGGCAGTCCTGGCGGCGGCCGGTGACGATTCCGCGGATCACCGACGGCACAAGCAAGACGTTCCTGATCGGCGAGGATGTCCCGGCGTACAACTTCCACTCCGCGGCGTTCTATTCCGACGGCGACTGGTGCAGCTGCAACACCCCCATCAACAACCTGCTGGCGCTCGGGCCGGACCAGGTAGACCCGGTCTTCTGGTGGGAGCAGCGCGGCTTCCGCAGCCTCCACCCTGGGGGAGCGAACTTCAGCCTGGCAGACGGCTCGGTACGGTTCGTCTCCGAGTCGGTCGACAACGTGCTCTACCGCACGACTTGCACCCGCGACGCCGGCGAACTGGTCAACGAAGAGCTCTGATCAACCCGGGGAGGGACACGGGATGAAGATGTTCGTTTTTGCAAACGCATGGCGGCTTGTCGCCCGCGCCGGTTTCCTGGCGCTCATCGGTTTAACCGTTGGGTGCAGCGAGCAAACCGCGCAGGTCGGCGGCAAGGTTCTGCTCGACGGCGAGGCTCTATCCATCCGCGACTCGCAGCGGGGCATGGTGGTCTTCCGCCCCGTCGCGGGGGGGGCGACCTGCACGGGGCTCATCGACAAGTTGGGTGAGTACCAGGTCGCCACAGGCAGCCGCAGCAGCCTCGTCCCGGGGGACTACCTGGTCTCGGTCCGGGTTATCGAACTCGTCGAAGCCACTTCGTCGGGCGAGGCGCCGGCCGGCAAGCCGATCACTCCCGCGGTCTACGCCGACCCGCTGACGTCGGGCATCAGCTTCCTCGTGAAGAGCGGCCGCAACCAGTGCGACATCTCGCTCGACTCCGCGGCAGGGCCTGCTGTTGCGCCCGGCGTGATGCCGGCCGAAGGCGAGGTGGACGCGGAGTCGGCAGGCGATGCGCGAGCCGCCGGGGCGGACTCGGCAGGCGAGGGCGAAGGCCTGGAGCCCGGTGCGGTAGCCGACGGCGGGATCGGAGAAGACATCCCCGGCGCCGACACGGCGCCGCCGACGAGCGAGGAGTCTATTGATGAGTCTTGATTCGGGTAAAGCCCGGGCGTCGTGGGCGGTGCTTCTTGCCGTTGCCGGCGTGTCGGCGATCGGGTGCGGCAGCGAACTCGCGACCGTCACCGGGCAGGTTACGCTTAACGGCGAACCGGTCATCGGTGGCGGCAGCGTCCGGGGCACCGTTTATTTCTTCCCCGAGGGCGGCACCGGCGCCCCCGCGGTAGGGCTGATCGACGAGACGGGCTCCTACCGCGTCACGACCGGCTCGATGCGCGGCGTCGAGCCCGGGACGTACCTCGTTACGATCTCCGCTTCGGAAATCGTGCCTTCGAAGGTTGTCGGCGCTGCGCCCGCGGGGCGGGTCATAACGCCGCGCAAATACGCGGACCCGTCGAAGTCGGGTTTCCGGGTCGACGTCGGGGCCGGCGCAAATGAGTTCGACTTCGATCTCGTCGCCGAGCGGTCTCGCCGCCGCCGCTGAATCAGCCAACACGGTTCACGACCGCGGCGCCTCGCCGCCCAGATGCCATGATCCGATCCAACGAAACGCCGCGGCCCCTTGGGATCGCTACCGCGTGCTTGATTGTCGTGCTGGCTGCCGATCCTTCGGCGGCCGATCCGCCCGGCTGGAAGATGGTTTGGAGCGACGACTTCGACCAACTCGACGAGGGGCGGTGGACGCGGGTCGACACCAACATCCCGACCAACAACTCCCGGCAAGACTATCTGCCCGAGCAGGTTGCGGTGCGTGACGGGAAGCTTGTCATCACCGCCACCGACAGCCCGTCACGCGGGTTGCCTTTCCGGTCGGGGCAGGTCATCTCGAAAGCGGAGCAGCGGCACGGGCGGTGGGAAGTCCGCGCCAAACTGCCGACCAGCCGCGGCATGTGGCCCGCCATCTGGCTGCTGCCGGACGTCGACCGCTTCCCTTGGCCGACGGGTGGCGAGATCGACATCCTCGAGAACCGCGGCGACGAACCGCACGTAACGAGCAGCGCCTTCCACTACGGGACCCGCGACCCCTACCGGCACGACTTCGTCTACGCCGCCCAGCAAACGGCCATCGGCGGCGGTCGGGCGAACTACCACGACAGCTTCCACACCTACGCCGTCGATTGGACCCCGCGGCATCTACGCTTCTACGTCGACGGAGTGCACCACTACTCGGTCTATGACGAAGACGTCGGCGGGTTCCTCGCTCAGCACACCGACCCGGCCCAATTGGTGATCAACAACGCCATCGGCGGCGCGTTCCTCGACGACCCGGACGGGTCGACCGTCTGGCCTCAAGAGATGCAGGTCGATTGGGTCCGAGTCTACGAGCCAGCCCCCGAGACGTTTGTTGCGAGGTTCGAGGGCGGCGGCTTCGAACAGCCTTCCGGGGTCTTGTCGGGCTGGTCGGTCTTCGGCGGGACCGTCTCGGGTGAGGCCAACGTCCGCATCGCGTCCGAGGCGGTCGCTTCGGGCGCCGCGTCGCTCAAGTTGTTCGGGATGTTCTCCGACGCGCCGTCGTACTCCGGCGTGTCTCGGGGCGTCTCGGTCGTCGGCGGGGCCGAAGTCCGTGCGGCCGCCAGCGCCTTGGTGCGTTCGGCCGACAGCATCGCCGGGACGGACAACACCGTGGTGCTAAAGGTCGAGTTCTATAACGAGTTTGGCGCAAAGTACGGCGGCGATCGGATGCTCGGAGAGCACACCGCGGTGCTCGCTTCGGGCGAATCAGCGGAGGACGCTTGGTTGTCGGAAGAGGTCGTGGCGGTGGCGCCACCGGGGGCGGTCGAGGCCCGCGTGGCGATCGTCTTCGCCCAACCAGGCCGCTCGGCAGGGGCCGTGCACATCGACGACGTCAGCCTCTGGGTAGCGTCGCCCGCCGCGGCGGTGGGCGACTTCAACGCCGACGGTGTCGTCAACGCGGCTGACTACTCCGCTTGGCGGGACACCCTGGGGGCGACCGGCGTCGCGCTGCCCGCCGACGGCAACGGCGACGGCGCCGTCACGGGGCTCGACTACCGCGTCTGGCGCGCCAACTTCAGACCTGCAAACGGGCGTGTTCACGCCCCGCCACTGGCTGCGGCGCCCGAGCCCAACGCCGCGTTGGCAATCGGGGCCGCCGTGGCCGGCTGTGGCGCCTCGCGCCTTGTCCTTCGAGAACTAATCAGCTACTCCCGGGGGACCTAGATGCGCTCCGCGTCTGCAACACAGATCTTCGCTCAGCGTTGCGCGCCGCTACTCGCGTGGGCCCTGTACTGCGCCGGGTCGCTATCGTTCGCGCAACCGACCGGCCCCGGCTACGTTGAGGCCGCGCCGGCCGCCGCCGCCCCGGCCGCGCAGGTCACCCCGGCAGCCGACGTGCCGAGCGGGGAGCCGGCAATCGGTCAACGAGGTCAGCAACCGGCGATCCGTTTTGACGTCGTCGCCGGCGACCTGGATCACCGGATCGACCGCCTGCTCGAGCAGATGACGCTCGCCGAGAAAATCGGCCAGCTCGTCCAGGTCTATCCAAACAACGAAGCGCTCTCGGAAGAGGTTGCCGATCGCGTACGGGCAGGCGGGATCGGCTCGGTCTTCTATCCCGGTAATCGGGCGGTGGTGGAAGAGGCTCAGCGGATTGCCGTCGAAGAGTCGCGGCTTGGTATCCCGCTGCTGGTTGCCCGCGACGTCGTGCACGGGATGCGGACGATCTTCCCGATCCCTTTGGGCCAGGCGGCGACCTGGGACGCCGAACTCGTTGAGCGCGCTGCGGTCGCTTCGGCCGAAGAAGCCCGTGCGGAGCGGATCGATTGGACGTTCGCCCCCATGGTCGACGTCTGCCGGGACGCCCGCTGGGGACGTATCGCCGAAACGTTTGGCGAAGACCCCCTGCTCGCCGGCGAGCTCGCCGCGGCGATGGTGCGTGGCTTTCAGCAAGAAGAGGACGGTCGCGTCGGCGGGGTGCTCGCCTGCGCCAAGCACTTTGTCGGCTATGGGTTCTCCGAAGGCGGGCGTGACTACAACCGGGTCAGCGTCTCGCACGCCGACCTTCACAATGTGATGCTCCCCCCGTTCCGGCAAGCGGTCGATGCGGGCTGCCGGACGCTGATGACTACCTTTAGCGAGGTCAATGGCGTTCCCGGCACGGCGCACCGTGAGCTGCTGCGTGGCGTCCTCAAGCGAGACTGGCGTTTCCAAGGATTCGTGGTCAGCGACTGGGGCTCCGTCACGGAGATGGTCGCCCACGGCTTCGCGGCGGACGAAGCCCAGGCGGGGCGCCTGGCGTTGATGGCGGGCGTCGACATGGACATGTGCAGCCCCGCCTTCGCCAAGCACCTTGAGCAGGCGGTGCGTGAAGGCCGCGTGCCGATGGAGCGCATCGACGACGCGGTCCGCCGCGTGCTACGGAGCAAGGTTGATGTCGCCGGGCGGCCGCCCCGCCCTGCCCTGACGGCGCCCCGGCACTCGAGCCTCGACCTCGCCCGTCGCGTGGCGGCCCGCAGCGCCGTGCTGCTGAAGAACGACGGCGCCCTGCCCCTCGACGCGGCCTCTCTAAAGCGTGTCGCCGTGATCGGACCAATGGCGGACGCGCCGCAGCAGCAGCTCGGATGCTGGTCGCTCGACGGCAAGCCGGAGGACAGCGTCACGCCGTTGGCTGATCTGCGTAACCGGCTCGACGGCTTGGCGGAGGTCCTCTACTCAAGAGGCTGCGAGAACACCTTCAGCGGCGACGGGTCGCTGATAGCTGAGGCGGAACGCGTCGCGGCCAAGGCGGACGTTGCCCTGTTGTTTGTGGGAGAGGGCGCCACCCTCAGCGGTGAGGCCCGCTGCCGTGCGACGCTCGACCTGCCGGGCGTGCAGCCGGAACTTGTCGATCGGGTTGTCGCGACCGGCGTCCCGACGGTCTTGGTCGTAATGGCGGGTCGACCCCTAGCGATGGGCGAGCAGATCGAGCGGGCCCACGCCACGCTTTACGCTTGGCACCCGGGCACGATGGCGGGGCCAGCGCTGGGCGACCTCCTCTTTGGCGAGGAGTGCCCCTCCGGCAAGCTGCCGGTAACGTTCCCCCGCAGCGTCGGGCACACGCCGATCTACTACAACCACCCCAACACCGGCCGGCCTCGCCCCGACGACTACCGCCCGCTGTTCGGCTCGGGCCGGGCCGATCTCCCAGAGCAGTTCCAGTACAAGTCGCACTACCTCGACGAGGCTCCGACGCCGCTGTTCCCGTTCGGCTTTGGGTTGTCCTACACAACTTTCGAGTACTCCGCCGTCGAGCCGAGCAACGCCGAGTTCACGGTCGGCGACACACTCACCGTTACGGCGACGGTTACCAATACCGGCGGTGTCCCCGGCGCCGAAGTGGTTCAGCTGTACGCCCGGGACCACGTCGCCGGCGCCGTGCGACCGGTCCGGGAACTCAAGGGGCGCCGTCGCGTCACCCTCGAGCCGGGCGAGTCGCGGCGGGTCGAGTTCAAGCTCGATTGCCGGATCCTCGGGTACTTTGACAGCACCGGCGCCCGCGTGTGCGAGCCGGGCGAGTTCTCCATCGGGATCGGCGGCGACTCGACGGTCGATCTGGCTGCCACCGTAAGGCTGCTCGCCAAGAAGACTCAGCTCGCGCCCAACCTGCCGGCGGTCAACCCAACCGCGGTCAGCCCCGCCTTGGTAAGCCCCGCGGCGCCAACCCGGCATTGATCGCTTGCGGCGCGCCCTCCGCAACCCAAGCCCGGCTTAGCGCTCGATGCCGTACTGCTCGATCCGACGGTAGAGCGTCGCCCTGCCGATGCCGAGTAGCTTCGCGGCCTCGGGGACGTTCCCGGCGGTCCGCCTGAGCGCCTCGACGATGAGCTTCTTCTCCCAGCGGTCGATCTCAAGCGTATCAAGTTCATCCCCTCCGGCGTCACGCAGGGCGAGGTCCGCCGGCTCGATCTGGTCGCCCTCGGCCATGACGACCGCGCTGTCCAAGACGTTGCGTAGCTGGCGTACGTTGCCGGGCCAACGGTAGGCGTTCAGCTTCTTGCGGGCTTTCGGGCAGAGCCGCAGCGTGTGCCGGCCGTGCTCGGCGCGGAAGTGATTGAGGAAGAAGTCAACGAGTCGGTCGATGTCGTCTCCCCGCTCGCGGAGCGGCGGGAGGTGCAGCTCGAAGACGCTCAGCCGGTAGTAGAGGTCTTCGCGAAAACGCTTCTCGCGGACGTAGGTCTGCAGGTCTTGGTTGGTCGCGGCGATGACGCGGACGTCCACGCTCACTTCGTCCGTGGCGCCGACGGGCAAGAACGGGTGGCCCTCGAGGATCCGTAGCAGCTTTGCCTGCCCCTCCAGGGTCATCTCGCCGACCTCGTCGAGGAACAGGGCGCCGAGGTCGGCTTGCTGGAAGTAGCCGGTGTGGTCGCGGTCGGCCCCGGTGAATGCCCCCGCCTTGTGCCCGAAGAGCTGGCTCTCCATCAGGTCGGCCGGGATCGCCGCGCAGTTAACCGACACCATCGGCCGCTCCGCCCGCGGGCCCGCGCGGTGGATCGCGCGGGCGACCAGCTCCTTGCCGGCGCCGCTCTCGCCGCGCACAAGCACGCAGCCCGAGGCGCCCGCCACGCGGGTGATCTTCGACTTGAGCGACCGCATCGGTTCGCTCTCGCCGATGAGCTCGTCGTACCCCGGCGAGTTCTGCTGCAGCCGAAGGTTCTCCGACTGCAAGCTCGTGAGCTCGATCGCACGGCTCAGCGCGACCACGACGAGGTTGGCGACAGAGATGATGAAGTCGAACTCCGATTGACGGAACCGGCCGTCTTCCAGGTAGACGTGGATGGCGCCGAGCGTCGAACGCTCCCGCCCCTCGCGTCGTACGAGCGGCGCGCAGACCGCGTCGGCGAAGTGGTCGATCGGCGACAAGGACTCGCCGTCCGCCGACCCTCTGCCGGCGCCCGACGCGGGCACGTCGGGGCCCTGATTGGCGACCCACACCGCGTGCCCCTTTTGCAACACGAGCTCGGTTAGCTCGGGGCTGAGCGTCACGCGGTCGACCTCGTCGGGCGGCAGCACCTGCCGTGGCAGCAGCACGCCCTCCTCGTTCATCCACAGGAAGCCGACCACCGAGGCGCCCGTGCGTTTCCGCAGCAGCTCGAGCGCGGCGCCCACCACCCGCTCCGGGTCGCCGCTGCCCAGCAGCTTGATGCAGAGCTGGTAGAGCAGCATCAACTCCTTAACCTGCTCGGCGTTCGGCAGCCCGTTGAGCGACGCGTCGCTCGCCCCCGGCCGATCGATGGGCACGTCTTGGACGATGGTTTGCGTCAGCTGAGGGTTGTCGTCTTCGGCGGTGAGCGGCTGCTCGGACTGATGGAATTCCAGCTCCGTCGAGCCGATCCGCACCGTGTGCCCCTCGCCCAGCGTCGCCTCCGAAGCCTTTTGCCCGTTGACGAATGTCCCGTTGCGGCTCTCGGCGTCGCGGACGAGCCAGGCGTCTTCCTCGAAGCAGATCTTGGCGTGCACCCGCGAGCAGAGGGGGTCGACCACCGACACCTGGCAGTCGGCGCCCCGACCCAGCAGCGTCGGGCGATCGGGGTCAAGCGGCACGTTGGCGCCCGTTTCTTCGCCGGTAAGGATGGTCAAGTAGGCGTACACGGCAGGCGGGCGTCGAGCGGGGGGAGCGAGAGGCCCACGCGATAGGGGCCCGGCGACACAATTCCCGATCGTACACCGGACGCCGGTTTTCGGGGAGCAGGATGTGGCCGGCTGCCGGCCCCGGCGTGGACCCGTCCCGCTCAGACCAACGCACCTACGGCTGACAGACCCCGATCAACTCGCACAGGACGATGCTTCCGCTCAACACTGACGGGCCGAAGTATCAGCGCCGACGCCCCCCACCGAGAGCCCGCCGGTCAGTCGTGGCGGTAGCTGTGCGCGTGATCGTTCTTATGCGGGATCGAGGCGGTAGCGGCCCCGCCGTCGCCCCTATACGAAATCATCAGCTCGAATTCGTCGGACGCTAGTAGCTGCTGCGGGAGCGTGTCGAGTGCGAGCACGAAGCGGGACGCGTGCCCCGGCGGATCATCAGACCGAGGGTCGGCTGCAAAGGTCACATCGGTGCTCCGCCCGTCGGCCTTGAATTGCCCGCTCAGCGAATCGACGGGAAGTGGGTACGCCGCGGCGCCACCCTCCTCATGAACGTACAGCACGATCCGCCGACGCGTCGCGTCCAGGGTGAACTCGATTTCGAAGCCAGCGCCCTCGGACATCACGGCCGTGTGCCCGCCGTGCGGACCGTGGAGCCAGTCGGACGCCGCCGGCTCACGGTCACCCGTGCAGCCGGCGGCCGCCCCGAGAAGCACAGAGAGAACCGCGCCCGCGTGTTGCGCAGGAATGAGCGAGCTAGAAGTCACCGACGTTTTCTCCGTCGTCGCGGCGGGCCAACCTCTCGAAGGCAAGAGCGTCGATCTGCTCCGACAGGAAATGAACGGACCCGTCGGCGAAGACGAAGTTGGCGCCGTTGGGGTGGTGGCTGCTGAAGTTGGCGGCGCCGCGCCCGTCGCAATCGATGTTCTCCGGCAAAGGCGGGTCGTTGATCGGGTAGGCGGCGGTCGCAAGGACCATCTGGTTGTCGGAGAAGCCGCACCCTTCCCACGAGTTCCCACCTGCCCAGACCGCGGCGTAGTTGCGATCGGATCGCTCGCCGACAGCCAGCGTGTTGCTGGCGCCGTCGGCCACCTGCGAGTGCCGCACCGATGAATTCCTGCCGAAGAGGCCGTTGCCTTTGAAGTCGGCGGCGCCCCAATCCACCCGTCGGGGCTTCCACTCGACGCCGATCGAAGCAACGTAGTTCGATCTCCCGAGGCGGGTCGCGAGCGGAAATGCACCGGCGTCGATCTTCTCCTCGGGAGCGACGGGCAGCTCGGG
>JBCCZD010000074.1:0-15881 GCA_039188275.1 Planctomycetota bacterium | reverse complement strand
CTGTCCGCAGGATCGCCTTTGCGAAGGCATCTGTACGATTGAACAGTCCGGCCACGGTACGGTGACCATCGGAGCGATCGAAAAACATATCACAGAGACGGCCTGGGAAAATGGCTGGGTTCAGCCGATCAAACCGGGGCGTGAACGCGGCCAGTCGGCCGGCATTATCGGTGCTGGCCCGGCGGGACTTGCTGCGGCCGAGGTTCTGGCCATGCGCGGCTTCGGTGTTTGTGTCTACGATGCAATGCCGAGCCCTGCACGCAAGTTCCTGATGGCCGGAAAGTCGGGCTTGAACCTGACCAAGGACGAAGACCCCCGATTGTTTCGGGATCACATCGGGCCGGCCAAGCACCAGGCAGCAACCGGGGCCGCCAACCATGCCGTCACCGCGGAGCAGAACCAAGTCGGCGCCCTCGGCCAGCGTCGCGGCGGCCGAGGGCTGTGTTACGCCTGGCACGCCGGGCAGGTCGACCAGGGGACCGGCGCCCAGGTCCTCGATCAACGCGCCGCCTAGCGGGTGGATCGCGGCCGCGACGTCGGCCGTTGTTGGGCGGGGGGTCGCGCCGACCAATCGGAACGCCTCGGGGGCGAGCCGGAGCACGACGCCCCCTTCCGGTTCTTCAGCGCTCGCCTGGAGCGCGGCCGCGTAGTCGCTCGGCGTGACGTGGTCGGTGGCGCCGACTTCGTGCATCCGGGCGCCGGCGGTGTTGCAGAGGTCCGTTAGCCGGCAACCGGGGTCGACCTCGCCCAAGTCGCCCCGCGCGACGACCATCGGCGGTCGGCACGCGAGCTCATGCAAGACGAGCGACAACGCGCCGGCCCGGGAGTGGAAGACGGCGGCCGCCTCGGCGCCCGTGAGCCGCTTAGCCTCGGCAACCGCGTCCGCCGTCGCGTCGACGCCCCGCTCGCCGACCGAAGTGAAGTCCTTCGAGAGGATCATCGCCCGCTCGAGCGCGGCGTCGGACAACGGCGTCGATGCCCACGGCGCGCCACGGAAACGCCCGGTCGCGTTGACCACGCCGGTCAGGTGACAATCGGTGTCGCCCGCAACGAACCGGGTGACCCGGTCGATGACCTCGCGGAACGAGGGGAGCCCACCGGCCCGCTCGCCGACCTCTTCGCTAAGCTGATCCAAGAACGTGCGGACGCGCGACGTGACCGTCGACTGATTCAGCCGATCGACAACCGACTTCAATTGCGGGTTGTCGAGCAGCTCCTTGACCGAGGGGAGACGGTTGAGAAGGTCGTAAGACTTCATCGATGACCACCGCGGGAGTCAGAGGCGAGAAGGCACGGCGGGCGGGTCCGCCAACGCCTGTTCTACGCCTCGCAACGCTCCGCGGCAATCGCCGCGGGTGGTCAGCGGGACTCCGTGCCAGGCCGCTTCTGCGCGAGGAATTGCGGCACCGTCTGTGGATCGGACGGCTGCTCGCCGGGGCCAAACAGCCGGGCGAAGAAACCGGGTTGGTTGCTCAGAGCACTGCCGGGCCTCGGCGACGGCTGACCCCGGAACTTGAACCGGTCGACGGTCTTGTTCCACGCCGCGCGCGTCCGCTGCGCGACGCCTTGGGTCATCGACTTCACGCGAGAAAGGGGGTTGGGTCCGGCCGCTTGTGATGCGTCTGGCGACTCCTGGCCGCCGAACATCGGGTTCCACTGCATCTTGGGCATCTTCACCTCGGGCCAGCCGAGATTGCCAAACGGCGACGTGACCATCCACTTGCGTCCCTGGTCAGCTGCTTCGACCGGCGCCGAAGGCTGGGCAGCGGGCAGCGCCGGCGGCGGTGGCACGGCGCCAAAGGCGGGCTGACCCGGCGCCGGCTGACCCGACTCCGCGGGGGCGTTGCCGCTCGGCCACCAAGCGGCGCCAGAATCCTGCGCAGCGGCGCTGGTCGTCAGCACGAGTGTGGTCGACAGCACCGCGGCTGCGAGCTGCCGGGAAGAACGTGGCGTTGGGCTTCGCATCGTGCTTGGCCTCGAATGAGGTGTTGCGTGGCGTCGTTGGTGGCTGTTATTCCCGGGCTCACAACGCCGGGCCACCAGCGTGCCGCGGAGTCTTTCAAACCCCCCCTTTCCCGTCTAGAGCAGGCGTTCAGGGCTGCGATTGTCGCCGCTTGGCGACTGGCGTACGCTAGCAAGCGTGCCTTAAGCTTTTGGCAGTCTTGGACCTACGCACCGCGGCCCGCGCCGGCGCCGGCCACGCACCCGACGCCCCTACCGATGAGCAAGCCTTCGAAGATTGCGTTTATTGGCGCCGGCAGCATGGCGACGGCACTGGCGCGGGGTTTGGTTGACGCCCGGATCGCCGAGGGCGGCAACGCCGAGGGCAGCCCCCGTCTGCTGGCCAGCGACGCCAAACCGGCGGCGGTCGAAGCCTTCACCAGCGCGGTCCCCGGCGCCATTGCCGCCCAGAGCAACGCCGACGCCGCCGACGCCGCCGACGTGCTGATCCTCGCGGTCAAGCCGCAACACGTCGCACCGGTGCTTGAGGATGTCGCGGACGCCGCGGGCGACAAAACGCTCGTGCTGTCGATCGCTGCGGGTTTTCCGATCTCTCGGCTTGCGTGGGGCCTCACTCCGGGCGCCCGGATCATCCGGGCCATGCCGAACACGCCCTGCCTGGTCGGCCGCGGCGCGACGGCTTTCAGCCTGGGCACGCACGCCACGCGGGCCGACGCCGCGACCGCCAACCGCCTGCTGAGCGCCGTGGGCGTCGCCTACGAAGTGACCGAAGAATTGCTCGACGCCGTGACCGGGCTGTCGGGGTCCGGGCCCGCGTACGTCTACACGATGATCGAAGCGATGAGCGACGCCGGTGTCCGCGCCGGCCTGCCGCGAGCGGTCGCCGCGGACCTCGCCGCCCAAACCGTCGCCGGCGCCGCCAGGATGGTCACCGAAACCGGCGAGCACCCCGCCCTGCTCCGCGAGGCGGTCACCAGCCCCGCCGGCACCACCGCCGCCGGCCTTGCTGCGCTCGAGCGGGGCGGCCTCCGCGCGGCGATCGACGACGCCGTCCAAGCCGCGACTGCCCGCGCCGCAGAGCTCGGCGGCAAAGCCCCCCTCGGGAAGCCGCCTCACCACTCCCACTTAAAGCAGGCTCGAGAGCCGGGCCCCGCGGAAAGCTGAAGCCGCCCGACTCATCGACGGCCGCTCACCAATTGCCACCGCCGCCATGTCTATCCTCTGCCGAATCGACGACAAGCAGATCCCCCTCTACCGCGTGATGTGGGTCGCCGGCACCCCCCACTTTTGCGGCGAAGAAGACTGCGTCCGCGAGGGGTTCTATGAAGTCCGCCTCGAACACGGCGAAAGTGTCTGGGCAAACACCGGCGAGCGCGACAAACTGGTGGAGAAGCTCGAGGGCTGGCAAGGCGGCATGGGTCCGCCCGAAGAGGACTGGTAACCCAGCGCCATCGGCGACCGCCGGCTGGCCAATGGCGACCGCCGGCTGGCTCGCGGTTGCCGGCCACGCCCGAGTGTGATCGAGACAACGGCCCAACGCTTATCCGCGACGAGTCCCTGCCATGGATGACGACGACGACTTCTACGACGACGACGATGGCTTCGCGCGGGATCGCTTCGAGGACAACGATGAGTTCTCCGAACAAGACGGGTTCTCCGAAGAGCCGTTGGAAGGGCCCCTCGAAGATGCAGAAGAGCCCATCGGCGGGCCAATCGAGGGGCCGCCAGGCGGCTCAACCGGCGCCGACGAAGGGCCGCTCGCCGACGCCTCGCTCCTCGTCGAGAGCCTCTTCGCGGGAGGCGGCGAAGGCGGGGCGTTCGATGACGCGCTGCTTAGCGACGGGGCGTTCGACGGCGGCGCCCCCCAACCCACCACCGACGCGGGCGAGCAGCTCGCCTGGCGCGAGACCTACTTCGTCCTCTTCCAACGCGACCACCGCCCGACGCTCACGCAGGTCGAGGGGGCGCTGGCCGACGCCGGGCCCCGGCTGAAGATCGAGAACCTCGAGGCGGACGACGACGGGCTGTTCCAATCGCTGCTGATCCAAGCGCCCGAGGACAACGCGGCGCTGGAGATCAGCTACGAGTCGGGCGACGCCGTGGTGGAGCAGAGCACCGAGCTGGCGAAGATGCTCGAGAAGCAGCTCGAAGGAGACCAGCTCGCCCAGCTCTTGCGTGCCGACGCCCGGTTAGACGTTATGCACTTCGAGCGCGTCGGCGACGAGCCCCCGCTCGACGAGGAGGCCGACCCCGAGTCGCTGATGATGGAGGCGCTCGACCCGGCGACCCTGATCACCGTCGTCGAGACCCTCTCCAACCTCACCGAAGGCCTGCCGATCGACCCCGCGGCGGGCGAGCTGCTTACTTGAACGATGAGCGATAAGCGCTGAACGGCCGCCATTTTGCTACGTGTCATCGCTCACCGTTTAGCGCTCATCGCTCGCCAACGATCCACGCGTTCACCAGCAAAGAAGAGCCGCCCCCCGTGTTAGCGAAGGACATCAAGCCCGGCACGATCGTCGTTCAGAACGCCGCGCCGTGCGTCATCGAGGGAGTCACGGTTCAGTCGCCGTCCGCCCGCGGCGGGGCGACGCTGTACAAGTTCCGGGCGCGGAACCTGGTGACCAAGAACAAGCTCGACATCACCCTCAAGGGGACCGACGGGCTCGAGGACGCCGACTTCAAGAAGCGGGAGGTCAGCATCATGTACACCGACGCCGACTCGGTGCACCTGATGGATACCGAGACCTTCGACCAGTACTCCGTCGCGCAAGCGGACGTCGCTACCGAGATGCAGTACGTCGTCGAGGGGATGGAGGGCCTGCTCGCGCTGATCTACAACGACGAGTGCGTCGGCATCACCGTGCCGGCGACGGTCGAGCTGAAGATCGCCAAGTGCGACCCCGGCGTCAAAGGCAACTCGGCCACGGGCCGCACGAAGCCGCTGCGGCTCGAGTCGGGCGCCCAGGTCCAGGGCCCCGAGTACCTGAAAGAGGGGGAGGTCGTGAAGGTCGACACCCGCACCGGCGAATTCCTCGGGCGGGCGTAGACGTCGAATGATCTTGGCTACGCGGAGAAGTCGATCCTCGCGTAGACCTCCGTCAGCGGCAGCGTGACGCCAAGCGACTCCAATGCCATCGACGCGTCAATCCCACGCGCTTCACCAAGCAGCCAGCGATCGCCAGGCTGCCGGACGAACGACTCGATATGCGGCTCGTCCTGCGAGACGAGGACATACTCCTCAAGCGACGCGACCTGCCGGTAGTGGTCGAACTTCTTCCCGCGATCGTAGGCTGCGGTCGAGTCGCTTAGCACCTCGACCACGAGCTTGGGATTGAGCAGCGTGTCGAACTGGTCGTCTTCGAACTCCGGCTCGCCGCAGACCACGACAATATCGGGGTAGGTGTACAGTCCTGTCCGGTCGACCAGCACCCGCATGTCAGCGGCCATCGGCTCGCAGGGCGTCCCCTTGAGCGACGCGTAAAGCATGCCTGTAAGGGTAGTAGCGATTCGGACGTGCGTCTTGCTGGCCCCCGCCATGGCGAACATCTCGCCGGCGTAGAACTCGTGCTTCTGGTCGACGCTCGAGCGCTCGATCTCCAAGTACTGAGCGGCTGAGAGCGGCTGTTGCGGGGCGGTGCTCATTTGCGACATTATAGCCGCTACTCGCCGCGACCGTCACAGCGAAGGGGAGCCACTTACATGGAGGCAAAGCACCTTGTGACCGCTGGCGTATTGGCCACGCTTCTCGCCTCCGAAGCCCTGGCGCCGGCCTTCGTCGAGCAGCGGCGTAGCTGGCGGCAGTTGGTCCGCCACGACGCTCGGAACCTCCTCGTCGGCGCCCTGAACGCCTTCTGCTTCTCCTCGCTGTTCGCAACGGCTCTGCTCGTAGCGGAGTATCAGGTCTCGATGCGGGGCTACGGGCTGCTGTTTCTGCTGGACCTGCCGGACTGGTGGAGGCTCGTCGTCGGACTCTTGCTGTTCGACCTGTGGATGTACTGGTGGCACCGGCTCAACCACGCCTTGCCCTTCCTGTGGCGGCTGCACCGCATGCACCACAGCGACCCGGCAATGGACGCCTCGTCCGCCGTGCGGTTCCACCCGGGAGAGATTTTTCTCTCCGGGGTCGCGCGGCTGATCGTGCTGCCGATCATCGGCATGCCGCTGATGCTTCTGCTGGCGTACGAGGCGGTCCTGCTACCGGTGATCCTCTTCCACCACGCCAACATCCGCCTGCCGCGGTGGCTCGACTTTGGCCTCTTCCGGGCGGGCCTACTGGTCACGCCCGCCATGCACCGCGTCCATCACAGCCGGGAGCGGGACGAGACCAACAGCAACTACGGCTCGGTGCTGCCGGTGTGGGACCGCTTGTTTGGTTCACTGCGGGTGCGGCATGACGTTGAGAACATCGACTTCGGCCTGCCGGGGTTCGCGGACAGTGAATCGCAAACCCTCGTCGGTATGCTGCGAACCCCGTTGGCGCAAGAAGAAGCCGGCGACACGTAGGTCGCCGGCGAGACAACAGCGGATAGCCAATAGTGCTTAGGCCTTGATCGCTGCGGCGGACTCGGCGGCGGCCATGGCGGACGGCTCATCGTGGCGGATGTCGTGCACCTGACCCGCTTCGATCTTTGCGACCAGCCGGCGGGTCCAGCCGTTGGCCTCGGCCTCGCGGGCGAGGAGCCGGCGGCCCCGTTCGGTCCAGACGCCGATCTCGCGGGTGATCTGCCGGGCCTCGTCCAGGAACGACACGCGCGTGGGCGTCACGCCGGCGACGCGGGCCTGGCCGGCGTCCAGGTCGTAGTCGACCTGCATCGCGACGCGGCGGTTGTTGTCGTCGTCTTCCCAACTCGTTTGGCACGTCGGCATCGCGAATCGCTCCTCGACAAGTCGTGGCTCTGGAAAAGGCTTAGCTGTCTGTAGAAAAACGCCATCGTGACGTTTTTCAACCTCGGCAAGCTCGCAGCAAGCTGCTCACGCCTCGCAAAACGCCGGCTTTCGGCCGTCGTTTTGACGCCGCCCTCGTAGCGGCGGAGCGGGCCGTTGATAAATCAACACCCTGCTGCGGTGGGCACAAGCGACGCCCGCCCCGGCGTCGCCGGACGCTCAACAGCCCCGCAGGGTAGCCGGCGGGTGGCCGCCTATCCAGAGCGATCGGTCGGCGGAGCCCAGACTACCCAGCTTGTTCTGAAAGAATCCGGGTTGTAGCAGTTGCCTGCGTTGCGAGGCCCGGCGTTCCGGGGGCGCGCTACGGAGCAAGCGGCGCCAGCATCGTGACGCCTTTATAGATCGCCCCGTCGCGAATCGCGCGCGCGAGCCATGCGAGGCGACGGGCTACTTTTTCTTCTTCGCTGACTTCTTCTTGGTCGGCTTCTTCGTCGCCTTTTTCGCTGCCTTCTTCTTGGGCGACTTCTTGCCACCGCCGAAGACCTTCTCCCAGCCTTCGGCGAACTGCTGATTTGAACCGGTGCGGATGACGCTCATGAGACTCCTTGGTGGGTAGTGGGCGGTGGGCGGTGGGCGGTGGGCGGTGGGCAGCGAAGGCTAGACGACTGGTCGACGGTGAGTAGCCACTTGCGTGCTGCCGCCCGTCGCCGGCCATCGGTTATCCGCGTACGTCGCAGAACAACTCGTGGACGTGGCCGTCGGGATCGGCGAAGAAGGCGGTGTACTGGCCCCACGGCGCCACGGCCGGGGGCCGCACCTGCGTGGCGCCCTTGGCGAGCAGCGTCGCGAAGTCGCTCTCGACCGCCGCCTGGTCTTCGCACCGGAACGCCAGGCTCACCGGGCTGCCGGTCGGTGGCTCGCCGTAATGGTCCGGGCTGACGGCATCGGCCATGACGCCGCGCTCGCACAAGGCAAATCGGACGCCCTGCCCCGCGAACTCCACATACTTTTCTAGCTCGGTGCCGATCTCAAAGCCAAGCACCTCGGCATAGAACCGCTTCATCTCCGCGAAGCGGTCGGTGAACAGGCTGAGCATCTCGATTTGCATTCGGCGTTGGGCAGTCGGCGGGCAGAGAAAAAAGACGGCACGCCAACCAAGCTCCTCACTCGCTCAGCTTCTTGTACTTGAACCGCTTCGGCTCGTCGGGGTCGATGCCCAGGCGTTCGGCCTTCTGCTGCTCGTAGGCGTAGAAGTTGCCCTCGCACCAGTGGACGTAGCCATCCCCCTCGAAGGCGAGGATGTGCGTCGCCAAGCGGTCGAGGAACCAGCGATCGTGGCTCACGACGATCGCGCAACCGACGAACGTCGCGACCGCCTCCGCGAGCGAGCGGAGCGTGTCGACGTCCAGGTCGTTGGTCGGCTCGTCCAGCAGCAGCACGTTCGAGCCGCCACGCAGCAGCTTCGCCAGGTGGACGCGGTTGCGCTCGCCGCCCGACAGCACGCCGACCTTCTTCTGCTGGTCGGTCTTCTGGAAGTTGAACCGCGAGACGTACGCCCGGCTGTTGACCTGCCTCTTGCCCATCTCGATCAAGTCAAGGCCGCCGGAGATTTCTTCCCAGACCGTCTTGCTGGCGTCGAGGTTGTCGCGCGACTGGTCGACGTAGCCTAGCGCGACCGTGGGGCCGAAGACCAGCTCGCCGGAGGTTGGGTCCTCCTGGCCCATGAGCATCTTGAGCAGCGTCGTCTTGCCGGCGCCGTTGGGGCCGATGATGCCCACGATGCCGCCCGGCGGGAGGCGGAAATTGACGTTCTCGAAGATGACGTTGTCGCCGAAGCACTTCGTCAGATTCACGCCGTCGATCACTTGGTCGCCGAGCCGCGGGCCGGGCGGGATCTGGATCTCCAGCTCCTCGCTCTTCTCCTCGAACTCCTGGGCGACCAGGTCCTCGTAGTTCTTGATCCGGGCCTTGTTCTTGGTCTGCCGCCCTTTGGGGTTGGTGCGGATCCAGTCGAGCTCCTTGGCGAGCGTCTTCTGGCGGGCCGACTTCTTCTTCTCGTCTTGTTCGAGCCGCTTGGCCTTCTGCTCGAGCCAGGCGGTGTAGTTCCCCTCGAACGGGTAGCAGCGGCCGTACTCGATCTCGAGGATCCACTGCGCGACGTTGTCGAGGAAGTACCGGTCGTGCGTGATGGCGACGATCGTGCCGTCGTACTGCGCCAGGTGGTGCTCAAGCCAGAGGATGCTCTCGGCGTCCAGGTGGTTGGTCGGCTCGTCGAGCAGCAGCAGGTCGGGCTTGCGGAGCAGGATCTGGCAGAGGGCCACACGCCGCTTCTCGCCGCCGGAGAGCTTGCCGACGCCCGCGTCTTTGGGCGGCAGGTTGATGGCGTCCATCGCGATCTCGATCTGCCGGTCCAGCTCCCACAGGTTGCCCGCGGCGATGATCGCGTCGAGTTCTTCCTGGCGTTTGCCCAGCTTCTCGAAGTCGGCGTCGGGCTCGCCGTAGGCTTCGCCGATCTTGTCGTACTCTTCGAGGACCGCCTTCTTCTCGGCGACCGCTTCCATGACGTTGCCGTAGACGTCTTTCTCCTCGTTGAGTTGCGGCTCCTGCTGGAGCATGCCGACGGTAAAGCCCTCCGTGATGCCGGCCTTGCCCTCGAACTCCTTATCGATGCCCGCCATGATGCGCAGCAGCGTGCTCTTGCCGGCGCCGTTGCGGCCCAGCACGCCGATCTTGGCGCCCGGGTAGAACGCCAGGTCGATCTCCTTGAGCACCTCCCGCTGGCCGTGCTTCTTGGTCAGGCCGGCGATCTGGTAGATGTACTTCTGGTTGGGCGGCATGCGAACGGGGGGGCGGAGCGACAGGGGGTGTGGGGGGCTGGCGGCCGTTGTTTGTGCGGCCGCGACGGGCCAACTAGCATATCGTTCACCCGCGGCCGATGTCAGTCTGGATCGAAGCGTCGCTCGCGCCGCCTCCCTCCCACACCTCCCACGCCTTGAGCCACCCATGATGAATACCTGCTTGAACCTCCGCGCCGCCGCATGCCTGCTGGTTCTGCTGGCCGCCGCGAGCCGGTCGCCCGCCGCCGACAAAGCGAAGCCGGGCGCCGACAAAGACGCCCCGAAGCGGTCGGTCACCGAAGGGAGCGTCACCATCGCCGGCAAGGAGGTCGCCTACGCCGCCACCGCCGGCAAGGTCTTCCAGCGCAACGACGACGGCGACAAGAAGGCGGAGCTCTTCTTCGTCGCCTACACGGCCGGCGGGCTCGACGACAAGAGCAAGCCGACGGTCGACCCCGCCCGGCCCATCACCTTCTGCTTCAACGGCGGGCCGGGGTCGTCGAGCGTTTGGCTGCACCTTGGCATGCTCGGCCCGCAGCGGGTCCGGCTGCCGGACGACGCCTCGTACCCGGCGCCGCCGTTCCACACGGTCGACAACCCCTTCTCGCTGCTCGACATCACCGACATCGTGATGATCGACCCTGTCAGCACCGGCTTCAGCCGCCCCGCCAAGGACGAGAAGAAGTCGCAGTTCCACGGCATCGAGGAAGACGTGAAGAGCGTCGGCCAGTTCATCTACGACTACGTCTCGGAGTTCGACCGCTGGAGGTCGCCCAAGTTCGTGCTCGGCGAGAGCTACGGGGGCATCCGCTCGGCGGGGCTCGCCAAAGAGCTTCAAGACCGGCACCGGATGTACCTCAACGGCATTGTGCTGGTCTCCGCGGTGCTCGACTTCGCGACGATCCGCTTCGAAGAGAACAACGACCTGCCCTTCGTCCTGTTCCTGCCCGCCTACTCGGCAACGGCGTGGCGGCACAAGGCGCTCGACGACAACCTGCTGGCGATGCCGCTCGGGAAGGTCGTCGGACTCGCCGGGGCGTTTGCGATGGGGCCCTACGCCGACGCCCTGCTGCGGGGCTACGCGATGCCGGCCGAGGACCGGCGGGCGGTCACCGAAGAGATGTCTCGGCTCACGGGCCTGTCGGTCGACTACCTGGAGGGCGCCAACCTGCGGGTCAAGATGTGGGAGTTCTCCAAAGAGCTGCTGCGGGCACGGGGGCGGATCGTCGGCCGGTTCGATAGCCGCTACACGGGCGTCGTCTCCAAGAAGAACGGCGAAGAGATGGAGTACGACGCCAGCAGCGCGGCCTTCACGGGCATCTTCGCCGGCGCGCTCAACGGCTACCTGCGTGAGGTGCTCAAGTACGACGAAGACCGCAACTACGAGATCGCCGGATCGGTCCGGCCGTGGAACTACAAGCCGTACGAGAACCGCTACGCCTCGGTCGCCCCCCGCTTGAGCATGGCAATGACAAAGAACCCGCACCTGAAGGTCTTCGCCGCGTGCGGCTACTACGACCTGGCGACGCCCGCCTTCGCCATGGAGTACACCCGTGACCACGCGCTGCTTCGCGACGACCTCCAGGATCGATTCACGATGGGCTACTACGAAGGGGGCCACATGATGTACGTCCACGAGCCGTCGCTAGCCAAACTCCGCAAGGACCTGCTGAAGTTCTACGAAGCGGCGACGCCTTAAACACGCGGGGCAACTGGCTGGACGCCCCCCATGGAGACGCCCGAATCATGGTCACCCCTGCCCCGCCAGCTTTGACCACGTAGGCTGGCCCCAGCCGGACCGCCACGCGGTCCGGGCGCCCGGCGAGCACAGTTGGCCGGCGGTTCGATCGGACCGCGTGGCGGTCCGGCTGCGGAAACGACTCCCGCCGGAGTTGCCCCGAGCAAGCGCTAAGCGGCTCGGTCGGTCACCGCTTCGGTCGCCGCTTCGCTGGGGATGCAGAAGACGTCGCCGTGGCCCATCGTCACGACGCCGTCGGCCGAGAGCTCGGGGCCCGCGAGGTCACTGATGCTGTTCGTGGCGTGGACGCTGTAGCCCAGCTCTGTCAGGTAGCGGTGCAGCTCCGCCCGGTAGTCGGCCGGGCAGAAGCGGTAGACCTCAACCCGCAGGAACGGCCGGCAGTCGGCCAGCAGGCCGCGGATGCTCTTGAGCAGCTCAAGGTCGTTGCCCTCGGTGTCGGTCTTGATGTAGCGGAGCCGGTCGAGGCGGTCGGCGTACTGTTCTCGCAGGAGCTCTTCGAGCCGCAGGCCGGTCACCTCGAGCGGGAACATCCGCCGCCGGCGCCACCAGGTGAGCTTGTGGTCGTCGCCGCCGTTGCAGAAGCCGGGGTCGGAGTAGCCGAAGGTGTAGGTCCCCGGCTCGGGAGTCGCTGCGGCCATGACCGGCACGATGGTCGCCCGCTCGGCGAGCAGCCGGCTGTTCTCTTCGAGCACCGGGAACAGGTACCGGTTCGGTTCGAGCGCCACGACGCAGCCCTCGGCGCCGACGGCCAGGCCCATCGGCGCGGCGGTGTCGCCGCAGTGGGCGCCGACGTCCACGCACAGGTCGCCCGGCCGGAGGAAGTGCCGCAGCTCGGTGATCTCTTCCGGGTAGACACGCCAGTCGTACGCCTTGGGGTGAAGCCAGCGGGCGAACTCGATCTGGCCGTACTGGCCGAGATCCTGGGCGCCAACTTCGAACCCGTAGGCTCTCGGCCGGGGCTTGAAGCCAAGGGTGTAGAGGATTTCGCGCGGCTTCATCGATCCGGCTCCGTGGTGCGTCGGGCGCCAAGCCGCGGGTCCGCGGGCGGGGCGTGCCTTCGGGGCCGCGGAGGATAGCGGCGTGCCGGCGCCCGCCGAAAGAGCAATCACCCGCCGGCGCCTGCTAGCGGAGTTGGTGAGCACGATCACAAAAATCGGTAACCTAGCGGCGCCGGGGCGAGAAATCTGCGATAGTGTCGGGCAATCTCGGCAGGCCCTCACCGGCGTTGCGCCCCCCCCTCGCTAAGCGTCCAGTCGCTAGCTCCGCTGTCACTCTTAACCCGCAGGTCCAACGATGATGACTCGCCACCCCGCCCCAACGCTGCTGATCGCCCTGGTCACCACCGCCGCCTGCCTCGCCGACAGCGGCACCCGCGGAAGCAGCGCGCGGGGAAGCAGCTCCCCAGGAACCGGCAGCCAAGGTGGCATGGACCTCGCCACCACCGTCTGGTCGTACGAGGGCGAGCTCACCCGCGGCGAGGCCGGGGAGGGGGAAGAGCCAACCATGTCAGGCAAGTTCCGGCTGAAGGACGACTTCGTCTTCGCGGTCGCCGCCGCCACGCCCGGTGAAGGGGAATCCGCACCCGACGAAGGGAGTGGCACATCAACCGAAGGGAGCGGCGCCAAGCCGAAGGCTGGTCCGACGGAGCAGGAAGGCTTCTCGATCGGCAAGCTTCAGCCGCCGGCCCGCGGGTTCAGCATCGGGGTCCGCAAGTCTCCGGCTCGCGGCAACGCCAAGGACGACAAGCAGCGGCCCGAGGGCGCGATCGGCAAGTACCGCGTCAGCAAGGCGGGCAAGCTGACCCTGATCCTCGACGCCGAGGGCGGCCTCACCGGCGCCATGGTCCTCACGCGAGACAAACGAGACGAGAACGCGTGGTCCGGCACCTTCCGCGAAAAAGAGGGGCGGAAGACCGTCCGCACCTGGAAAGTCGCGATCACGACGACCAGCACCAACTAAGTCGCCCGGCACGTAGGACCGCGGCTGGTATACTCAATGCGGGTTTCGTCACGACCCGCTTTACTCGTCGCAATTCGCACTTCATCGCCGGAGAGACGCTATGCCCGCCCGCCCCGCTGTTGGCGTAACGCTGGTCGCCGCCGCCCTTCTCGCTTCGTCAACTCTCGCGCCGCTGCCAGCCGCCAGGGGCAACCCACTCGACGCGATCCGCAACAAAGCGGCCAGCGGCGGCACGCTCGAACGGCTGCCGGACGACAACGTCGAGGGGACGATCTGGGAGTACAAGGGGACGCTCGAAAAGGGCGAGCTCAACGGCAAGAAGCAGGCGAGCATCGCCGGCACGTTCCGCCTGGAAGACGGCGGCATCTTCGCCGTCGGGCAGGCGATCCGCCTGCCCGGCAAGGACGACATCGAGGAGCTGATCGCCGACCTCCGCGCCGGCCGCCCCAAGTTCCTCAAGCTGCCGGGTGGCACGCCCAAGCGGATCGGCGATTTCAAGGTCGACCGCAGCAAGCGGATGTCGCTCAACTTCGACGACACGTCCGACGAACCGAACGCCCTGTTCGGATCGATGGTCCTGCGGCCGAAGAAGGGGTCCGCCCAAGTCTTCCACGGCGACTTCCGCGAGAAGGACGGGAAGAAGACCGTCCGCAACTGGCAGATGACCGTGCGGAAAGTGATGGACTGAGGCGCGGCGGGGCTACTCGTCCAGAGCCGCTCGCAAGTCGCGGGCGTGGTGAATGACGCGCAGCACCTGCACGCCCCCGTCCGTCGGCTGGTAGAGGACCTGGTAGGGGCGAACCAAAGCGACCCGCACCCGGCCATCGAGTCGCTCGTCAACCGCACATTGCAGTGGGAATCGGGCAAGCAGATGGAAGCGAGCCTGAAACTTTTGCTCGTACCGCTGGGCCAGCGCTTCGCTGATACCGGCGAGCTCTGCCGCGATGACTTTCAGATCGCGAAGCGCCGCATCGGCGATCGCGTACCGACTCATGCCTCGGATTTCTTGTCGCGAGCCTCGCGGAAGATGCCGGCGACGTGATCGGCCATCGCTTTGGGCGTTTCAAACGAACGGGACCGCCCCTCCGCGAGGTCCGCCCGGCCCTCGTCAACGAGTTCTCGCACGCGTTCGTTTGTCAGAGGGGGCGTCTCGCTGTGCAGCGATTCGGGAGCGGGGTCGCTATCAATCAAGGCATCGATCAACGCCTTCCGCTGCTGATTGGGCAGCTGCAAGGCGGCGTTGAGGATTGATTCCGTCGGTTGATCAAGCATGGCGGTCGCTCCAGGACTACCGACAGGATAGCAGGCCAACCGCCGCAAGAGAATCTTTGCTCAGCTTCCAGCTGATCAGGCTTAAGGCAGTGGAATGAGTGGCAGGTACTCTTGCAACGCGTAGCGGCGTCCGTCATCGGCCTCCTGTCCTCAGCGACCAAGGCAACGACTCGTCCTGGTCGCGTGGTTCAATTGACCACCTCGCTAACGCGGTTGGAAAGAGGCGACGCATACCGATTACCTGTCGCCCGATCCACATCCAGTGAGGGACCGCGACGACAATAAGTGGCAATACGAGCAACCCGCATACCGTCCACACGGCCAGCCAAGGAATCTGTCTCGCTACAAGTCGTTTGTAAGCCCGCACAGCGTGTTCGACGTAAGCGGCGCGTGCTGCTGCAGCCTCGCCGGCTGGCTTGCCTTGGAGTCCGCGGTCAAACCAGTGCAGGTTCTCCTCGACTAACAGCAGGGAATCCGACGGCTCGGGCGGTTGTGAGTCGAGCCCCGCAGAGCGGTTCGTCTCAGCCAACTCAGCCCCGTCGTTGGGAGGTTCGTCGAGAGGCTGAGCGACGTTCCAGCCCAACGCCGCGCCGATGATCGCCCCAAACGGACACGTGAGGATGATCAGCAGAGAGAACGCCGTAGGGGCGCCTGCTCCCGGCGCGAAGTCATCCAACCATGCCAAAGCGAGCGATGTGGCAATCGGGAGCACGATGCCGAGCAGTCCACCAAGGACGAGACCTAGCTAGGGATAACTGACGTATCGCATTGGTACGCTCCCGGCCGTCCTCCGACGAAACCTCGCTCGCCTACGAATCCGGCGTTCACTTCTGACTCGAGCTCACTCCCACTCGATCGTCGCCGGCGGCTTGCTGCTGATGTCGTACACCACGCGATTCACCCCTTTAACTTCGTTGATGATGCGGGTGCTGACGCGGCTTAGCAGCTCGTGCGGCAGGTGGCTCCAGTCGGCGGTCATGAAGTCGTCGGTGTTGACGCAGCGGACGGCCAAGGCGTTGTCGTACGTGCGGCTGTCGCCCATCACGCCGACGCTCTGAACCGGCAGCAGCACGGCGAACGCCTGGCTGGTGGCGCGGTAGAGGCCTTCGGCTTTGATTTCGCCAACGACAATGGCGTCCGCTTCGCGAAGGGTGTCGAGTTTTTCTTTGGTTACTTCGCCCAGGCAACGGACCGCCAGCCCTGGG
>JBCCZD010000073.1:0-16211 GCA_039188275.1 Planctomycetota bacterium | reverse complement strand
CGGTGATGGACTTCCCGCTCTACGTAACCGCCAAAACCGCCAAGCCGCTCGGCCTGCCGCTGCCGCGCAAGCCGAGCCTACCGCCCGCCGCACGACCGAAGCCGACGCCCGATAAGATCGCAAAAGACTTGCTGCCGCCGCCGTCCGTCGACGCGGTGGACGACTCGATCTTGGCCCTCGCGGGCAACTACCTCAATGTCGGCAAGTACGAACTCGCGATCGAGAGCTACAACGCCGTGCTCGAAGACCCAAGCGTGAGTGGCCGCGTCCGCAGGCTGGCCCGGCTCAAGCGGGGTCAAGCCTATCTCCGGCGGGGTAAGACCAACGACATCGACCGAGCGTTGATCGACTACAAGGCCAGCGGGCAAGACGGCATCCCGATGCGTTTCCGCGTCGCGACGACCAGCCTGAAGATCAAGGCCGCCGTGACGGCAACGGCCCGCCGAGATCAGTCGGCGGTGGTCACGCACATCCGACACGACCCCGGCATGACGTGGTACTACGTTAAATCGATTGACCTCGACAAGACGCAGAGGGGCTGGGTCACCGCCGACGCTTTCCGTGACTCCGCGAAGAAGGTAGTCGCTGGCTCTGCCGCGGACCCGAGGTTAAACACAACCACCAGCGCGCCGCGGCCGAGCCCCATTACAGTCCCTCAAGCTTTACCTACCACTCGACCGAATTCCCAGCTCGCGCAGAGCGTTCCCTCACGGTCGGCGCAAGCGTCAACGAATTGGAACCGTGGCAGCAACGGCTCAAACTCCAGTCAGTCCCACAACAGCAGGTCCGGCAGCCTAAGCGGCTCTGGCATCAACACCGCCACGTGGGACACCGCCAAGACGCAGCGGCGCCAGAAATGGGCGAACGACTTCCAACGCAAGAACGGCCGTGCCCCGACCGTCATGGAAACCCCCTGGTGGGAGAACCAACGCGAGATGCAGCACAACTGGCAGTCGCGGGGCATGGACCCCAGAACCGGCAAGCCAATGAGCCAAAGCCGGAGCGGCGGTAACTCCGGCAACCGACGCAACACCATGTGGTGGCGAAACTAGACCTAGCTGGCGGCACCCTGCCGGCCTGACACCCTGCCGGCCTGTTGGCAACGCCACAACTATCACGCCCCCGCTCGGGCAGCTGAGCGGGGGCGTTTTTGTGGGCTAGCTTCGCGGCCGGCGGAGCCACGCCAGCGGGAGCATCGCCGGCACCGCGGCGAGGTACCGCAGGCGGCCGAGGCGGACGCTCCAAGCGAAGGTCGCCGCGTAGACCCGCCAGGCGACGCCGGGGAAACCCCACCGCAGCGCCCCGGCGGTCACGCCCCGGGCGCGGGCCAAGATGTTGATCATCCGCTCCCGCTTCCGGGCCCGCCCGCCCGGGTAGCGGCCCGCGCGTTCGTGGTCCAGCAGCAGCCGGACGCCGGCGAGTGCCTTGTCCATGTTGGTGGTGGTCCGCCCCTCGTGCCGGCGGTAGGCGAGCGTCGCCGGCGCGGCGACCAGCGCAAAGCCGGGGCGGTCGCCCATCTTCAGCAGCACGTCGCTGTCCGTGGCGTTGATGTTCCGCTCCTCGCAGCCGCCGACTTCGAGGTAAGCGTCGCGACGGACCACGCCGTGCGCGACACCCAAGAAGAAACCGTGCTCGACCGACCCGGCCAGCAGGTCGGCGGCCGCGTGCAGGCGCGGCGGCTCGCGTTCGACGCGTTGGAGTTCGTCCTCGTGGTGGAAGACGGACAGACGCCCGGCGATGAACGCGGGCTCGCCCTGCTCGCGGGCGGCGGCGGCGAACGTGGCGAGCGTCCAGGGGAACCAGAGGTCGTCGTCGTCGAGGAACGCTAGGTACCGCCCCTGCGCGGCGCGGGCGCCCCGGTTGCGGGCCGCGGCGCAGCCGCCGTGCTGCTGCTCGAGCAGGGTGAGCCGGTCGCCGTACCCGCGTAGCACGTCGAGCGTGCTGTCGGTCGAACCGTCGTCGACAACGATCACCTCGTAATCGACCCCGCCGCCCGCCGACGCTTCCGACGCGTCGGCGTCGCCAGGCGCCGTTGCGATCGTTGGCTCTTGGGCGAAGACGCTGCGCAGCGTCTCGACCACCAGCTCGCGCCGGTTGAAGGTCGGGATGATCACGGTGAACAACGGGTCGCCCACGCGCTTGCCTTGGGGTTTGTTGGTTGCACCGGCTCGGGCGGGGTTAGGCGTCGGCGCCGTAGGCTTCGAGCGTCGCGGCGGCCATCTCGTCCCAGCCCCACCGGGCGGCGGCCCGCCGGCCCGCGTCGCCGCGGGCGGGCAGCTCGTCGCGCAGCGTCGCCGCCTGCGCCAGCGCCGCCTCGAGCGCGCCGGGGTCGTGGCGGTCGAAGGGCAAGACCGCCTGCGGGTCGACGGTGTCCAGCAGCGTCGGCGCGTCGGGCACGATCGTCACCTTGCCGAACGACGCCGACAAGAGCAGCGTGCCGGAGGTCAGGATCTTGCGGTACGGCAGCACCACCACGTCCGCCGCGGCCATGTAGAACTGCATCTGATCGGCCTCGACAAAAGCGTTGGTGTAGCTAACGCCGGGGGTGTGGTCGGCCAATTGGCGGAGGGTCCGGTCGGTGGCGTCGTCTCTAGCTTTGCCGGCGATCAACAGCCTGGGGGCGGGGTCGCCGAGCGCTTCGAGCTTGCCGAACGCTTCGATCAGCTCGGACACGCCCTTGTAGCCCCGCAGGGCGCCGACAAAGAGGTAGGTGAACGCGTCTGCCGGCACGCCGAGCCGCTCACGGGCCTCGCCGCGGCCGACGCTGTGGGGGTAGTCGGCGATGTAGTGCGCGTGGGGCACGGCGCGTAGCTTTGATTGACCGCGCTTGCCGAGGCGCCGGAGCTTGAAGTAGCCGGCGACCGCGTCGCCGCAGGCTTGGCTGTGCACCAGCACGACGTGGCTCGCGGCGATCAGCTTCCTGGTGAGCAGCCACTGCGTCCGCGGGTAGACCGCCTCGTGGTTCGTGAGGTTGTGGGCGGTCCAGGCGATCCGCGCCCCCCGCAACCGCAACAACCAGAGCAGGCTGAGGAAGACGGCCGACTTGGCGAGCGCCGCTAGCCACCCGCGGCCCATGAGGTACTGCTGAGGCCAGTGGACGTGGACGACGTCGCAGCGCCAGATCGGACCGAACCGCCACAGCAGCAGCGGCCCGCCGGGTCCCATCGCCACCTCGTGCCCGGCCCGCTCCATCGGCGCGGCGAGCGATGGCAAGTACGGGTTGGTCACCACTCGCGGCAGGAAGACGATCCGCAGCCGCTTGCCGGCCGGCGCGGGGCTTACCCCCGGCGTTGTGGCGGCGCTCACGGCTTCGTCTGGTTGCGGTGCGGCCTCAGCCATCGCCATCGCTCTCGCTCGAAAAAGACAACTCCGCCGCGGCGGTTAGGGGGTCGGCGCCGAAACGTGGCCCGGCGATACCGCCGTGCAGCCGCGGTAAATGGCTAAGTGGTCGGCGGCGATCTGCTCCATCGAAAGCCGCTGGAGCAGCCCCCGCGCCGCAGCACCGTCGCCGGGCCCGGCGGAAACGGCGGCGACCAACTCTTGACTGAATCTTGTCTGATCGCCCGCTTTGAAGAAGCGGATCGCCCCGGGCGCCAGCCGTTCGTACTCCTCAAGCTGCGGCAGCCGCGAGGCGAGGATCGGCTTCCCTGCCGACAACCACGTCGAGAGCGTTCCCGACGCGCTGACCGAGCGGAAGGGGCAAACCGCGATGTCGGTCCTGCGGAGCACCCACTCAAGGGCTTCGTCCTCCAGGAACCCGGTCCACCGAACCCGTGCGGCAACGCCAAGCTGCTCGGCAAGCCGCCTCAGGCCGTCGGCGTAGGCGGCCGCTTGCCTGCTCCGCACTGGCTCACCGGCCAGCACAGCGATGGCGTTGCGGGGCAGCTTGGGCAGCGCCTCGATCAGCAGGTCGCTCCCCTTGCGCTCGTGGATGAAGCCTAGCGAGGTGACCACCAGCGCATCTTCGGGGATGTCGAATCGCGCATCGGACGGCGGGCCGTCGCCGAGCGACCGCGGCTCGACAAAGTGGGGGACGACTTCGACACGACCGGCCCCTGGCAGGGATTCGAGGAAGGAAGCCTCGAGCCGATTGAAGACGACCCGCGCGGCCGGGGCTGTGGAGAGTTCAGCGAGCACCCGTCTGCGGAGTTTGCGGACTCGGCCGGTGCGGGCGTGGCGGACACCGCTCCGCAGCGCGTCACGCACGGCGGTTGTGTAGCCGCCCTGCGCCCAAGCGGGCCCCGCAACCCGCCTCGGGCGGAGTGTCCGTGCCGCGCCGGGCAATTCCGCGGCGTCGTGGATCGTCACCACACAGGGGCAGGCGCAGCGCTGGTGCAACGCCGAGAGGTTCCGCAAGACGCTCGCGGCGCCGCCCCCCCAAACACGCGGATTGAACTGGTAGTGGCAGACGTCCGCGTCCCTCGACAAGTCTATCACCGCGTCGATGGCCGCGGCGTCGACGGCCTCGTCTCCGGTCAAGGCACAAGCGACGGTTTGGCAATCCGTGCCCGCTTCAGCGACGCCCTTGGACAGCAGCCGCGCGTACCGGTGCAGGCCGTGCGTCGGGTCGCCACAGAGTGGGTAGAGGAGCTTCATCACGTTTGCGAGAAGGACGACGCCCCGTCGGTCGCCTGGGCGAGGTCGTCAGCGTAGGGGTTGCGGATTCAGGGCAGCAGCCGATCGCGGAGGTCAGGCCCGGGGAGGTCGCACACTTCGGCGCCGCCAAACCACCGCCGGCGGTGGCGGGCAACCCAGCGGTAGACCACCTCGCGAACAGCGCAGGGCACGAGCAGCAAAACGCGGGCAAGCGAGTAGAAGCCGCCAAGCCGAGCCGCGGCGAGCAACACGCCGGTCGAGCCCTCGTGGACGCCCTCGGCGTCGGTCATGACGAGCGACCACGTCTCGATCGGGCCGTCGCTCTTGACCCCACGCCGCGCGGCGGTGACGCCCTGCAACGGGGCGAAGTCAAACACGCGCGCCCGGTCGCGCCTTGCGAACCAGCGGACAAACCGCGAGCAGAGCCCACACTCGCCGTCGAAGTAGATAACGGGGCGCCCGGTGGCGGCCGGTTCAACCGGGCTCGGCGGCCCGGAGCCGGCGACTCCCTCGCGCGGATCGGCGCTGGTTGGTATTTCTAACAACAGGGCATCTCGGGCTGGGGTCGCTTAGTCCTCGGAGACTTTCCTTAGGAATCGTACTCGGCGGGCTCCACGTCCATACTCATAGGGGCCGCTCGCTTTGCCAACCTGCGACCGTGCACGGACACGGACTCGCGGGTGGCCGCCCCCACCGTAGCCGGCACAACCGGGCGGAACCTACGCAATCGTACACCTTTGCCGGCGCCCAAAGCACTCGGGTACGCTGTCGAGGCCCGGTTGAGCTTCCCCGCCGCGTCGATGACTGCTATACTCGATATATTCCAAGGTGTGAGACCTTCCGGTCGGTGGACCCCTCACCGACGGTTGTGGTCATTCGAAATCGACGCAAGCGTCCCCCCGAAGCCCGGCACGACCGACCCGCGTGGTCCCCTGCCCCCGCCGGGCTGCGGACGTAGTTCTCGACAGCGATTCGACAGCGAATTGATTCTCTTGCCCCTTGCGGCCGTCGCCGTGGACGCGTGTCCTCGGCGGGTTCGCACGATTGCTTAGCGCGAGCGTTCGAGCCGCCTGTTGGTCTTGTCGACCCAGGCCTACGCGCCGACAACACGGCAACCGCCCCGCGTGTCGGGGTCACCGCTGCCCGCTTACGGGCGATCTGCGCGGCTTCCGCGCCGGCGTTCGAGTAGCGCAGCGACCCACGAAAGTAACGATGAAGTTTTCTGAACTCGGGCTCGCTGAGCCCTTCCTCCGCGCCACCGACGCGCTGGGCTACGAAACCGCGACGCCGATCCAGGCCCGCGCGATCCCGGTCGTGCTCGGCTGCCGAGACCTGATCGGCTGCGCCCAAACCGGCACCGGCAAGACCGCGGCGTTTACGCTGCCGATGCTCGACCGGCTGATGCAGACGCTGCCGCCCAAGCCATCGCAGCCGGCGTCCGGCCACACGCCGACGTCCAACCACACGCCGACGTCGAAGTCACGCCGCCGCGGCCCGAAAGGCGCTACCCCCAAGCCGCGACCGATCCGCGCGCTGGTGCTCTCGCCCACCCGCGAGCTCGCCGCGCAGATCGGCGAAAGCCTGACGAAGTACGGCAGGTACACGCCGCTGCGGCAGACGGTTGTCTTCGGCGGCGTGTCACAGCACCACCAGGTCAAGGCCCTGCGCCACGGCGTCGACGCGTTGGTCGCCACGCCCGGCCGGCTGCTCGACCTGATGGACCAGGGCTACATCGACCTTGCGAGGGTCGAGGTGCTGGTCTTCGACGAAGCGGACCAGATGCTCGACATGGGCTTTCTGCCCGCGCTCAAGCGGATTGTCGCCTCGGTCCCGAAGAAGCGGCAAACGTTGATGTTCTCCGCGACCATGCCCGATGAGATCCGCCGGCTGGCACAGCAGTGGCTGAACGAACCCGAGTCGATCGAAGTGGCGCCCGTTTCGACGCCGGCTGAGCGGATCGCACAGTCGGTTCACTTGGTCGACAAGAAAAAGAAGGCGGACCTGCTGTCGCGCTTCCTCCGCGAGACGCCCCGCGGGCGGACGCTGGTTTTCAGCCGCACAAAGCACGGCGCCGACAAGATCGTCAAGCGGCTAACGAAGGACGGGGTTAAGGCCTCGGCGATCCACGGCAACAAGAGCCAGGGAGCCCGCAACCGGGCACTCGCGCAGTTCAAGAGCAAGAACCCGCCGGTGCTGATCGCCACGGACATCGCGGCCCGCGGGCTCGACATCAACGGTGTTTCGCACGTTGTCAACTACGACCTGCCCGAGACGCCGGAGACTTACGTCCACCGCATCGGCCGGACCGCCCGCGCGGGGGCCGAAGGGGTTGCGGTCTCGTTCTGTGCCGGCGACGAGCACGGCCTGCTGAGGCAGATCGAGCGGCTGACCAAGCGGAAGCTGCCGGTCGAGCCGACGCTCGCTGGCTTCGAGCCGACGGACAAGGTCAGCCACGCCCCGCCGAGCCGTGGCGGAGGCCAACGCGGGGGCAACGCCGGCGGGGGACGGCAACAACGCGGCGCAAGGGCCAAACGGCCCACCACGGGGCGGGGCGAGTCGACTGGCAGGCCGGCGCGTCCTGGCGCCCCAGCGCGTGCCAGCGGCGAGACCCGCTCCGAAGAGACGCGCCCAGCCATGGGCAAGAAGAAGCGATCGCAAAGGCCCGGCAAGGCGGAGCGTGCCAAGAGAGCGGCCGCCGCGAAGTCTCACAGCGGGGCCACGGGTGAAACCAAAACGGGCGACGCCAAAGCAAAGCGGGCCGGCAGGCCGGGATCGATCAGCGACGAAGACATGAAACGAGCCGTCGTCGCGGCAGCGGCCCGCAAGCGGCGGAAACGGCATTCGCGGAGCCTCTAGCCGGCCCGGGGTATTGGTCGGCTTAAGGCGGCTGTCGGTCTAAAGCGGCGGCGTACGGCCCGGGCGTCTCATGCGGCCGGGAGCGCGGTACACTTCGGCGGCCGCGGCTGGGCGTCTCCACGGTCCGCCGCCATGAACCCGCGCCCCAGACCCACAGCCCGGATGACTGCGCCAGCCCCAAACCCGACGCCCCGTGTACGTCTGCGGCCGGTCGCCCTCGGCGCCGCGGTGCTGAGCGCGCTGCTGCTCGCGCCGCCTTCCGCGCTGGCTCAACCGTCGGAGCCGGCTAGTGGCGCCGCGTCGACGCCCGACGTCCCGCCGGAGCAGACGTCGCCACGGGCGGTGCTGCAGGCCTTCGTCGAGCGGATGGAGCGGGACGACAAGCGCGCCGCCGCCGAACTGCTCGACCTGTCCGGCCTGCCGGCCGACGCCGTCGCCGCGAAGGGCCCCGAGCTTGCGTTCTTGATGCTGCAGGTCATGCAGCGGTCGGCCGAGATCCCTTCGAGCAAGGCGGTCGCCCCCGAGGACTGGGCGGTCGCGTTCGAGGACGTCCCGGTCGAGACCGAGAACAACCAGCCGTGGTCGCTCGCCGAGCTGGGCGGCGAAACAACCGCAGAGGCCCGTGAGATCAAGATCGCCCGCAGCAGCGGCGGCCGGTGGCGGTTTAGCGCGGAGACCGTGAAGCTGATCGAGGAGCTCTACGAGGAGACCGAAAACCAGACCAAGCTCTCGACGACCGACGCCGACGCCCAGCCCTCCGAGCCGTTCGCGGTCTGGTACCGCAACCTCTTCCCGGCCTTCCTCCGCGAGCGGCGCCTGGTGCTGCCGACCTACCAGTGGCTGAGCCTGCTGCTGATGGTCCTCGTGGGTCGGCTCGCCGACACGACGACGCGGCGGTCGCTAACGGCGGTTGTCGACTGGCTGCTGCACCGCTACGACCCCGACTTCACCGAGTCGACCGCCAGCGTCTGGAAGCCGGTCGGTCGCCTCGCGAACGCGGCGACCTGGTACGGCACCGCCTACGCCATCGGCTTCCCACTCCGATTTGTTGGCCTGCTGCTGATCGTGTTGAACGTCGTGACCGTCTTCTCGGCGATCCTCGCGGCGTTCGCGGTGATCAAGCTCATCACCGGCTACATGACCCGCCGGGCGAAGCGGACACAGCACAAGTTCGACGACCTGGTGATCCCGGTCGCGGCGAGCACGGCCCGGATCCTGGTTGTCGTGGCCGGCGTCATTGTCGTGACCGCGGCGTTCAGCGAAGAGCTGCCGGCGACGCTGCTCGGCGGACTGGGGATCGGCGGCGTCGCGATCGCGCTCGCGTCGCAAGAGACGCTCTCAAACTTCTTCGGCTCGGTGACGGTCCTGTTCGACCGCCCGTTCGAGGTGGGCGACTGGGTCATCGTCGACGGCATCGAGGGCGAGATCGAGTCGGTCGGCTTCCGCAGCACACGGATCCGCACCGGGCTGAACTCGCAAGTGACGCTGCCCAACAACAAGCTGGCGACCGCCGCGATCGACAACCTCGGCCGCCGGAAGTACCGCCGGTACCTGACGCGGCTGGGCGTCGAGTACGGCACCACGCCCGACCAGATGGAGGCCTTCTGCGAGGGCATCCGCGAGCTGATCCGCCGGCAGCCGCACACCCGCAAAGACTTCTACGCCGCCTACTTCAACGACTTCGGCGCCAGCGCTTTGGAGGTCTTGCTGGTCGTCTACTTCGAGGCGCCCAACTGGCCTACCGAACTCCGAGAGCGGCACCGGCTCTTGGCGGACATCCTGCGGCTGGCGGAGCGGCTCGGGGTCGGCTTCGCCTTCCCGACGCAAACGGTTCACCTGCACCGCGGCGGAGCCCCGCCGGCAATCGAGCCGATGCCCGAGCCCGACCGGACGGGCCAAACCGCGGCGGCCGACATCGCCGGCGAGTTGCTCAACTACCAAGACCGTCCCGGGAAGGTGAAGTTCCCGGGGCCAACCGACGTCAATCCGACGCGGCCGCTCGCCTAGCCCTCGGCGAGGGAGGTGAAGCCGACGGCGGGTCGGCTCTAGACGCCCTCGCTCGCGGCGCCGCTCGCGACGCGGAAGTGTGAGGTGTCGATCACCGGCGGCGCCCAAGCGGTGTCGTCGATCGCTTCGGCGGGCAGCTCGCCAACAAACCGCCGCCGCTTCTCGCTCTTGGTCCACTGCGAGCGGATCGCGGCGCAGACGCCGACGATCTCGTCCGGTGAGGGCAGGTAGTCAATCCGCCGGAGGTCGTCCGACTCCGCCATCTTGGCGAAGCTCACCGGCTCGCCGTCGGTCTCAAACTTGTACGGGTCGTCGCGATAAACGTCGTCTCGGTAGGAGGGCCGGGCCCGTTCGTTGTCCGTCAGAAGCGGACCCGGAAGCTCTTCTATCATTCGGTGCATCGCGTACAGATTCCCTAGGGTGCGGCGACAGTAACAACACGCAGTTCCGTTGGGCGGTTAGCCGGTCTGGCCGGCAGCAGTGGGGCCTTCGCGGGCCGGACGCCCAAGGCCCGCAGCGCCTCGCCGGCCCTCCCTCGGGCGGGTTTGTAAAAAAAGGCCGGACGCCGATTAGCGGGCGGTGGGCATCAGAAGAATCGACGCCGGCCTTTATTTTTGGCTGCGCGGTAAACAAGACCTCGGGATGGGGCTTTCCTCGACTTGGCCCGGGCTCCCGTTGGTCGCCCTCGGTTCCTTAGCGGCGCGAGGCTTATAGGATCGACTCGGTCGGTCAGGGGCGGTTCGTTTACCCCCTCAACACGGCCGGAGTATCGCGCCGCAATGTGATGAACGCATGTAGAAGACTTGCAAATCGAAAGAAGAATACGCGCGCTAGAGAACTCAGCGGGTAGTGGAGAAGCTGTCGATTGGCGTCGCCCCGTTCGCCGCAACCCGCAGCGATGTCTCGGCTTCGGCGTGTTGCGACACTACCGATCCCGGTAGAATTGCGGCTGCGATGGCAACTGGGCTCTTCACGGTAGCAGGGAGACGGGCGCGATGACGGATGTTTTGGCGGTGGTGCTGGCCGGCGGCAAAGGCTCGCGGCTGGAGCCCCTCACCCGCGACCGGGCGAAGCCGGCCGTGCCGTTTGGCGGCGGCTACCGGATCATCGACTTCACGCTCTCTAACTGTCTCAACAGCGGCATCCGGAAGATCTTGGTGCTCACGCAGTACAAGGCGCAGAGCCTTGACCGCCACGTCACGCTCGGCTGGCGGAGCTTCTTGTGTCGGGAGCTGGGCGAATTCATTGATGTGGTGCCGCCCCAACAGCGCATCGACGAGAGGTGGTACCAGGGAACTGCCGACGCGGTCTACCAGAATATCTACACGCTAGAAAAAGAGCGGCCGTCGAAGGTGCTGATCCTTGCCGGCGACCACATCTACAAGATGGACTACAGCCGGATGGTCGCCGCGCACGACGCGCAGTCAGCGGAGCTGACGATCGCCGCGCTCAAGGTTCCACGCGAGGAGGCCAAGGCGTTCGGCGTGATGCAGGTCGACGAAGCGAACCGGATCATCGGGTTCGAGGAGAAGCCTGCGGACCCCAAACCGCTGCCGGGCGACCCCAACCACTGCCTGGCGTCGATGGGCGTCTACGTCTTCAACTCGCCGCTGCTGTTCGACGAGCTCTGCAAGGACGCCACGCTGCCGGACAGCCACCACGACTTCGGCAAGAACATTATCCCGTCGATCATCGACTCGCGGCGGGTGTTCGCCTTTCCGTTTAAGGACGAGAACCGCAAGCGCGACGCTTACTGGCGGGATGTCGGCACGATCGACGCCTACTTCGACGCGACGATAGACCTGACCCGTGTCGAGCCGGAGCTGAACCTGTACGACGACCACTGGCCCGTCCGCACGTACCAGCCCAACCTGCCCGCCGCGAAGTTCGTGTTCGACGACGACGGCAAGGGGGGCGGGTCCCGCCGTGGCGAGGCGGTCGACAGCATCGTCTGCCCCGGCGCGATCCTCTCCGGCGGCAAGGTGGAGCGTTGCGTCGTCGGCCCCGCGAGCCGCGTCAACAGCTACTCGCACGTCGAGGACTCGATCCTCTTCGCCCGCGTCAACATCGGCCGCCACGCCCGCATCCGCCGCGCCATCATCGACAAGGGGGTGAGCATCCCCGAGGGCGTCGAGATCGGCTACAACCACGACGCCGACCGCGACCGCGGCTTCACCGTCAGCGAAGGGGGCGTGGTTGTCATCGCCAAAGCGGACGGCATCCCGCTGCCGGGTTAGCAGCCAGTTGATTGACTCGACTGGCTGCGATCGGCACGACGCCGGTCCAAAACAACGGGCGCCAAGGCCGTTGTTTTGCGAGCCGCGAAGAGCTTGATCTGAGTTTGGCGAGGCTGAGCAACGCCGTCCCGGCGTTTCTCAACCGGCTGCTAGGGCGGCAACCGGGCCGCGATCAGGCGCCCAACAAGTTCTTGGCCCGAGCCTCGGCCAAGTGTTCCGCGCCGACCTGCGTGTCGAAGTGGTTCTCGTAGCGGGCAATCTTGCCCCCATCGACTTCGTAACGATGATTCACCCACACCGCGGGTTCAGGGCCCGGCATGCCGGCGACGCGGGCGTAGGCTTCCATCCAGCAGACGACGACACCGCCGTTTGACAGGTACCTGACATTGCGCAAGAACCCCTCAGGCGACGGCGTCAGGATCGAGAAAAACAGCCGGAAGTATTCGGCCAGGCCTCCGTGTCCGCGCCACTCGCCAGCAAACGGCTGCGAGATCATAGCCGAGGCCGACCTGGAGATCTTCCACTTCGTTGACGGCGCCTGGGAAGCAGCCGAGAAGCTCTCACAAGACCTCTTGGCCAATACGATCACCGTCCGCGTCGACAGCTTCTCGCCGTTCGTGCTGGGGTCGATCCCCGAACCGAGCGCGGCTTCGCTGGCGATCATCGCCGCTGTCGCGCCATTGGGTCGGCGCCAGCGGACAAGCCGGGGCTATTGAGCCATGCGCCAGCAAAGTGGCAGGCCGACCAACGGGAGGCCGGATTGGGCGGGGTAATCGCAATCGGCGAGTAAATTCGCTAGCGCATCCATCAATTATTACTCGCGACACCCGCATGCTTATCGCCGACGGGGCGCCGACGAACGGCGCGAGGGGCGTGCAGCGGTGCGCTTTGGCTTCGTGGCGATGCGTGCCGCCTTCCGCCGGCGCGTCGTCGGCTTGCTCGTGCTGGTCGGCGCCGGTTCGAGCGCCGCGATGCCCGGCGCCCCTTTCAGCGGGGCGACGAGCTCCAGGCGGTCGGCCAGTTGGCGGTCGGCGGCGCCGACGCGGTCGGCCAGCGCCGCTTCGACGGTGGTCGCTAATGCGATCGTGTGCTTCACGCCGTCGCCCTGAGCGTCGCTCGGCATGACCAGGTAGTAACGCCACTGGAGCGGCACGCCGTCCGCTTCGCCCTCGACCACCAGCCCCAGACAGGGGCAGCCCGACTGGCTTTCCCATTGCTCGCTCGACACCAGGCGGGTGAACGCGCCACCCAGCGAGAAGCGGACCTCTTCCTCGAAGCTCTCGAGCGTCGGGCGCCGGCCCGCGGACTTCGGCGGCCGCCGGCGGAGGGTCGTCTGCGCTAGCAGGCCGGTCTCGCTAACGCGCCGCAGCGTGAGCGCCTCACGCGTCTCGGCAGCGACGTGCCACGACCGATCGTGCGTAAGGCGGAAGCCCTGCCGAGCTGCTTGTAGGGTCAGCTCCGTGGACCCGGCCAGCCCCGCGACCGCGCCGTCGGTCAGTTCCGCCGGGGTCGCGATCGGGGCGCGCTTGATCTTGATCTTGGCGGTCCCCTCCACGCCAGGCCTGGCGGGGCCGACCTCGCGCTTCTCGGTCATCGCCAGGTTGAGCTGCGTAACCCGACGCTGCCGGCGGCTGAACAGGCCGATCGCCCGGATGTTGAACTCGGTCGCCGCGCCGTCGAGCGCGCCGTGGACCGACCCGGCCATCTGGAAACGGGCATACCGCTTGTTGCCGTCGTCGAGGATGCAACGGACCTCGCTCACGGCAACGGTGTCGAGCCCCAGCAACGCGGCCATCGTCGGCTTGTCGACCGGCCATTCGCCCCCCTTCTCGAGAGCCTCGCCGGGGAGCAACCGGTCGATGGCGGTCGCGTCACTGATGACGTCGATCAGCTCAAGCTGCTCACGGTTCAGGGGCCCGTCGGGCGACGTCAGCGTGAGCTTGGCGCCGGCGGGCGTGCTGGCCCGTGTCGCCAGGATCAACCGCCGACCGGTCGGCAACGCCGGCAGCCGCCGACCGGCGCCCGCCTGGATGGTCGCCTCGGCGCGGCGGTAGTAGCGGACCGACCGCTGCTCGGAGACCCGCTGCTCGTCGAAGGCGAGCGTCGCCTCGACTTTCATCGGCGCTCTACGGGGCGCCGACTCGGCGGGCTCCTCCGCGGCGGTCATACCGGCCTGCTGCTGGAGGTCCTTGGCCAACAGCTCACCGCCGAACTCAATCTCAACGGTGACCCGTTCCGACCCGTTCAGATCGGCCGCGGGTGTCAGGTCGTACAGCTCGGCGCCGCGGGCCACCGCGGCGACCAACAGCAACAGCGTGGCAACCGCCAAGGGAAACCAGGTGGTACTGGTGCGGGCGCCGCGTTCCGCGGCGATCGGTCGGTGGGACATAAGGGTCAGCCTCAGCGGGGTCGGCAGGCAGCGGGCGACAGAACCGATCGTTTCGGGTAGATCGTCCATCTCCGCCGAACCAGTCGAAACGAAAATCGCGCGCCGAAAAGGTCCGCCAACCGCCGCGTGAACGGAACACCTGGGAAGGCTGGACAAACCGCCCGGCGGTCGCGCCAGATCGCCCCGCCGGCAAATCCTTGGATTTGCCTAAACCGCTTGCAAGCAGGGACTTGTGGCTGCGCAACGCTAGCAACAACCGAGATTCGCGGAAGCAAAGTGGGCGCCCGCGGCGAACTTTCTATCGACCCAACGCGACTTAACTGCGTACAACAGATGCCGCCAAGTTGCCGCTAGCAGGGTTGACCCGCTGCCATAAGGCTCTATCGCGACAAGCTGGGCAAGAAACCTGCGGCGGCAAGCCAAGCTTGGGCGACCGCCGGCGAAATACGAACAGGCCCCGGCCGACGGGGCCGCAGGCATCACAGGGGCGGCCGAGCGATCCCGATCTCGCCGGCCGCAGGGAACCCACCCAGTCATCGGGAGGACCAACGATTCAGAGGCAGCCGCCGGGCGCCGGACAGCCCGCGCGGGACGCTAGCAGAGAACGAGGAAGGCATGCAACGCGCCTACAACACCGACGTGATCGATCGCCTCCGGCGCCAGCAGTCGCGGTACGCGCCGCGGGACAAGCGGCTGGAGCAGATCGAGGCCGCCGAGCAACTCATCGCCGAGCTCGAGCCCGCCAAGCAGTACCCGTACGACTACGTCTGCTACCGCGTCACGGGCATCCGGCCCGAGACCGACGCCGGCGTCAACATGACCGGCGCCGAACTCCGGCACGACCTGCGGCTGCTGGTCGAGGACCTTTCCGACTCGGCCGACCTCGAGGCGGACGCCCTCGGCGAGCCGGTGCTTACCGTTGACGACCTTGCGCGGCAGTTCAACGTCTCGACCAAGACGATCTCCCGCTGGCGTGAGCTCGGCCTGGTCAGCCGGCGGCTGGTCTTCGACGGCCGGAAGCGGGTTGGTTTTCTTCGTTCGAGCGTCGACCGGTTCGTCCGCACCAACCAGGACCGCGTGGAGCGTGGCGCCCGTTTCAGCCAACTCGACGACGAGCAACGCGCGGAGCTGCTCGACCAGGCCCGCCGCATCGCCAGCGAGGGCGCCTGCCAAGCCGAGGTCACGCGCCGGCTCGCCCAGCGGACCGGCCGCAGCGTCGAGACCATCCGCGGCGCCCTCCGCCAGTTCGACAAGGAGAACCCCGCGCTGGCGATCTTCCCGGACCTAAAGGGTCCGTTGACCGACGCACAAAAGCAGAAGATCTACCGCGACTCGCGGCGGGGCGTGTCGGTCGAGCGGCTCATGAAGCGGTACGGACGGACCAAGACCACGGTCTACCGCGTCGTCAACGAGGTCCGCGCGCAGCGCATCGCCGAGCTCCCGTTGGACTATATCGACAACCCGCGATTCAAGCGCAAGGGGGCCGACAACGCGTGCCTGGGCCCGATGCCCGAGTCCGACACGCCGGCGAAGAAGACACGCCGGCCGAGTGACCTGCCGCCGTACCTGGCGAGCCTGTACGAGATGCCGCTGCTGACGCGGGAGCAGGAGGCCCACCTGTTCCGCAAGTACAACTACTTGAAGTACAAGGCGTCGAAGCTGCGCAGCCAGCTCGACCCGGCACGGCCCAAGAGCCCGCTGATGGACGAGATCGAGCAGCTCGCCGAGCAGGCGGGGGAAGTCAAGAACCAGCTCGCCCGCTGCAACCTGCGGCTGGTAGTGTCGATCGCTAAGCGGCACGTGACGCCCGATCAGAACTTCTTCGAGCTTGTCAGCGACGGCAACGTGTCGCTGCTGCGGGCGATCGAGAAGTTCGACTTTGGCCGCGGCTTCAAGTTCAGCACCTACGCCAGCTGGGCGATCATGAAGAACTTCGCCCGCACCATCCCCGGCGAGTTCAAGCACCGCGACCGGTTCCGAACCAGCCACGACGAGCTGTTCGCCGCGACCGAGGAGCAGCGGGACAACCCCACCCTGCACGAGGCGGCCCAGCGCGAGCGCGAGACCAAGATCAGCCGCATGCTCCGCAACCTCGACGAGCGCGAGCAGCAGATTGTCATCAGCCG
>JBCCZD010000072.1:0-16285 GCA_039188275.1 Planctomycetota bacterium | reverse complement strand
GTGGCGAAGCCGACATTGATCACGGCCGCGGTTTTGACGCCCGCCAGGACGCCCCGCGACGCGAGCGGCAGCTCGATCTCGACCAGCCGGTACCAGGCGGGCAGGCCCAGCGCGGCGGCGGCCTCGCGGTGCTCGCGGGCGATGCCGGTCAAACCGGCGTGCGTGTTGCGGACGATCGGCAGCAGGCTGTAAAGCACCAGCGCAACGATCGCCGTCGCCGAGCCGGGGCCGACGCTCGGCAGGCTCAGGCCCGCCATGACCGGCATCAGCACCACCAGCAGCGCGAGCGAAGGGATCGTCTGGATCACCCCCACCGCGCCGAGGATAAACTGGCCGAGCTTCGGTTTCTTGGCGGCGATCACCCCCAGCGGCGCCGCCAGCAGGATGGCGGGGATCAGTGACTTGCGGACCAGGTCCAGGTGCTCGAGCGTCCTCTGTGTGACCCGCGACACGGCGGTTTCCGTCTCGCCGGTGACGGACAGGCCAAACCGCTCGGCCAGGTACTCCGCCGCGGCGACTGCGCCCGGCTGGTTGCCTACCACAACCGCCGCGTTGACGCCCACCATCTGCCGTTCGTCAATCGCCCCCTCCAGGCGCCGGGCCGCGTCGAGCGCGGCGGGGAAACGCTCCGCGAGGTCGGACCGGTAGAGCAGCACCGCGTCGTACCGCGGGAAGTGGCGCCGGTCGTCCTCCAGCAGCGTGAGGTCGTACATGGCGATCTTGGCGTCCGTGGCGTAGGCGTCCATCACGTCGATCAACCCCTGCTGAAGCTGCCGGTAAGCGAGGTCGTGATCGAGCCCGGCAACGCTCTGCTGCGGCAGCGCGTATTGCCACTGGACCGCCTGCCATCCGTCGGCGCGGTCGATGAACTCGTGCCCGAAGCCGAGCCGCAGATCGGGGTGGTCGGCGAGGTCGGAGATCGTCTCGACGCCGATCTCCTCGGCGCGGCTGCGGAGCATGCCGAGCGCGTAGGTGTTGTTGAAGCCGAGCGGCTCGCTAATCCCAACGCCCAACTCCGCCAGGGCGGCCCGCATCGCCTCGGGCGTGTCGACCGACTGCCCGGTGAGGATCTCCTCGGCGATCGTCCCGGTGTACTCGGGGTAGATGTCGATCTCACCGTTCACCAACGCTTGCAGCACGAGCTTCGTCCCGCCGAGCTCCCGGTAGTGCTCGGCCGGCGTCCCGGACTGCTCGGCGAGCAGCCGGATCATCTCGCCCAGCACGACCGACTCGGTGAACTTCTTCGACCCGACGGTTACGCCCGGGCCGGCGTCGCCAGGGGGCCGCCCGCCGCGGGGGATCGGCACAAAAGCAGCGGCTAGGAGCAGGGCGATTACCACGGCGATGCGCGTCAAGTCGGCGTCCCCTCGTCAAACGGGTCGCCTTCCAGCACGGTCCGCTGCGCCCGGATGAACTGCGTCACAAACGGGTCGGCGGGAGCGGCGAGCAGCTCGGCCATTGGGCCCCGTTGCACGACGCGGCCGGCCCGCATCAACAAGACCTCGTCGGCGAAGTACGCCGCTTCGTGGACGTCGTGCGTCACGATCACGACCGTCTTCTGCAGCTTGCGGAAGATTGCCCGAAGGTCCGTCTGCAGCTCGCTGCGGATGATCGGGTCGAGGGCGCCGAGCGGCTCGTCCATGAGCAGGAGGTCGGGGTCCAGCATCAACGCCCGCATCAATCCGACCCGTTGCCGCTGCCCGCCGGATAGCTCGGTCGGGTAGCGGTCGAGCAACGCGGCTGGTAGCTGGACGAGCTCGGCGAGCTCGGTGGTGCGTTCGGTGATGCGGTCACGCCGCCAGCCGAGGTAGCGGGCGAGGACCGCGACGTTCGCGCCCGCGGTCAGGTGCGGGAACAGGCCGCCGTCCTGCGGCACGTAGCCGATCCGCTGCCGGAGCGCGGGGGCGTTGTCGCGCGTCAGCTCCTGGCCGTCGAGGCGGACCGCGCCGGAGTCGGCCTCGATCAGGCCGATCGCCGACTTGAGCAGCGTCGACTTGCCGCACCCGCTGGTGCCGAGCAGGACGTACGTCTTAGCCTCGGCGAGCGCGAGGTCGATCGGCGCGAGGGCGGTGACGCCGCCGTAGCGTTTCGACACGCCTGTGAGTTGCAGCATCGCCATCAAGGGCTCCCGCCGGTTGCGCTGCCGACATGAAGCGTACCGATCAAGGGCGCGGCGCGTCGAGGATCGCGAGGTGCAGCACGGCAAACTGCTGCCGGTCGTCCGTCCAGTGCGCGCGGAGCGTCAGGCCGACCTCGGCAGCCAGCCGGGCGAAGCCGTCGATCGTGTACTTGTGTGAGTACTCGGTGTGGATCGCCTCGCCCGCGGCGAACTCGAACGCCCGGCCGCCGACGGTCAGCGTCTGGCGTCGCCGGCTCACCAGGGACAGCTCGACCCGTGCGCGGTCTTGGTTGTAGAACGCGTGGTGCTCGAACTGGTCGACACGGATGTCGCCGTCCAGTTCGCGGTTGATCCGGTCGAGCAGGTTGAGGTTGAACGCGGCGGTGACGCCCGCGGCGTCGTTGTACGCGGCTTCCAGGGTGTGGGCTTCCTTCTGCAAGTCGACGCCCAACAGCAGCCCGCCGCCGCAACCGCAGAGGTCGACAATCCCCGCAAGCATCGCCTGAGCCGCCCCGGGGCGGAAGTTGCCGATCGTCGAGCCGGGGAAGTAGACCGCGTTGTGCGTCGGCCTGCGCGTGGCGATCGGCAGGTCGAACGACTCGGTGAAGTCCGCGCAGACCGGCAACACCTCCAGCTCGGGGTAGAGCGCCGCGAGGCGGTTGGCGTTGCTGGTCAGGTGGTCTCGCGAGATGTCGACCGGGGCGTAGGCCGCCGGCTCGATGAGTTCGTCCAGCAGCAGCTCGGTTTTGACGCTGGCGCCGCTGCCGTACTCGACCAGCATCACGCCGGGGCCGATCTGATCGGCCATCTCCGCCGCGTGGCGTCGCATGATCGCCAGCTCGGTCCGCGTGAGGTAGTACTCGTCGAGCTCGCAGATTTGGTCGAATAAGCGCGAGCCGCGTTCGTCGTAGAAGTACTTGCAGGGGAGTGACCGGGGCCGGCCACTCAAGCCGGCAACGATGTCATCAAGAAAAGCGTCGGCGCCGGGGCCGAAGTCGAGGAGGTCGGCCGCGCTTGCTTCTTCGGGCATACGTTCGCCTAATGGTGAGCCGATCCGCCGGATGGCAGCGCCAGGCCGCCGCGCTGGGTTTGTGGTCCGCCCACAAAACCGGCCGCGCGAAGCCGGGGCTTCGACGGCCTTTGGGCGCGGCGCTCGCCGCTGGCCTTGCATGGTAGCAGTTGGCCGATGCGAGTGAACCCCTGGGCCGGCACGCCCAGCCGTCCTTGCGGGGTAACGCCGATAGGCCGCGCGGTTCGGTGGCTCCAACCGGTACAACCGCCAACGTCGGCGGTCTTGGCAAACATCAAGGCGCTGCTGCGCGACGCGCAACGCCCCGGAACCCAACGAGGCTAAGCTCCGTCTTCGGCCTTCATGACGGCGATGGACTCACGGATAGACGCCAAGCTCTTGCGGAACGCGGCCACCTCGTCGTCGGGAAGGTTTGGTTCGAGGAGGCGGTCAACGCCCCGCTTGCCGACGACGCACGGGAGCGAGGCGCACACGTCGTGCTCGCCCAGGTAGCCGCTGATGAGCGTCGAGACGGGCAGGGTCCGCCGCTCGTTGTAGAGGACGGTCCTCGCGATCAGCACCGCCGATTGGGCGACCGCGTAGTTGGTGTAACCCTTGCGTTGGAACACTTCCCAGCCCGCCGAGCGCGCCTCCTCGAACAGCCGCGTCACTTCCGATGGTTCGCTGAAGCGGACGCCGCCGCCGCGGGCGAGGCTGACCGCCACGAACTGCTCCTCGCCGTGCTCGCCCAAGACGTAAACGCGCAGGTCGTCGGGGTGGATGCCGTAGCGGGCTGCCAGCTTGGTGCGGACCCGCGCGCTGTCGATGATCGTGCCGGCGCCGATGACGCGTTGCGGCGGCAGGCCGGTGACTTTGATCGTTAGCCAGGTGAGCGCGTCGACCGGGTTGGAGAGGACGAGGTAAACGGCGTCGGGGCTCAGCTCGGCGAGGCGGGGCATCGTCTCGCGGAACAGCCGGCCGTTGCCCGCGGCCAGCAGCTTGCGCCCCGGCCGTTCGGTCGGCACCGAGTGGGCCAGGATCACCAAGTCGGACCCCGCCGTGAGGTCGACCCCTCCGCCGGCGACGTGCGTCACGTAGGGCAGGATGGCGCCGGCGTGGTTGAGGTCCATCGCCTCGCCCTCGGCCTTCTGTTCGTTCCGGCTCGTGAGCACCAGGTCCGAGGCGAGGCCCTGCGTGACGAGCGCGTGCGCCGTCGCGGCGCCGACCTGCCCCATCCCAACCACCGAAATACGCATCGCTGAACCCTTCGAGTTTGCCGCCCGGCAGACGGATGATACTCGAAGGCCGCGGCGGCGGGCATGCGCGTACGCGGGAAGTTTGGCTTCAGAAAACCGGCTGAAAGAAAAGAGGCGGCGGCGATCCCTCCACCCACCGCCTCGAGCACCGGGCAGCGGCGGCGAGGATTTCCGTGCCTCGCCTGGAACCGCTTGGGGGGACGTTTCCGCTGCCGCCGCCCGGCCATCGGCGCCAACCGACCGCGGCAGCATTCCAGATACCAACGCCTTGGGCAAGCACGTTGACCAGGCGGCGGCGCGGGTGGCGGGCCGTGACGCTAGACAGCGGGTCGACAGCAAGCGGCGCGTCGACCGGCTGTCGATCCAATCGGCGCCGCACGGAGCGGCGGGCGCCTCGGAGTCGACCAATCAGCGTTCTCCCGCAAAATGGCCCGACCGCGAGATAGAGGACGCTAGCCACCGAGCGGCGGCACCTCGGGCTCGCCGCTGCTGGTGATCTCTTCGTCGATCGTCTTGGCAAGGGTCACCGCTACGCGGATCGAGAAGCGGGTCAACTCCGCGACGTTCTCGTTGTCTACCTTGCCGCTCGCCGCGAAGCCGGCGAACACGGTGCTGGCCGCCTGGAGGACGGCCTTCTCACCTTCCTAAAGGTTGAGTCGTGTCTGCGCCATGGTGGATCGCTCGGAACGCGATGCGGCTCTCGCCCTACACGTGGTTCAGCTTGTTCAGGCCGTTGTAGGCGGCGACCTTGTAGCACTCGGCGAGGGTGGGCCAGTTGAAGACGTTGTCGATGAAGAACTCCGCCTTGCCGCCGAGGGCCATGACCGCCTGGCCGATGTGGATCAGTTCCGTCGCCCCGGCGCCGAGGACGTGGACGCCGAGGATGTCGTGCGTCTCTTGGTGGATCAGCAGTTTCATCATGCCCTGCTCCTCTCCGAGGAGCTGGCAGCGGGCGATCTCGCGGTACTGGGCGACCCCCGCCTCGTAAGGCACGCCCTCCTGCGTGAGTTGCTCCTCGGTCTTGCCGACCATCGAGATCTCGGGCACCGCGTAGATGCCAAACGGGAACAGCTTGGTGTTGTAGTCGCGGACGTCGCAGACGCCGAAGGCGTGGCACACGGCCCGGCGGCCCTGCTCCATGCTGGTCGAGGCGAGCGCCGGGAAGCCGATGACGTCGCCCGCGGCGTAGACGTGCTCGACGTTTGTCTGGTAGTGCTCGTTAACTTGCAGCCGCTCGCGGTCGTCGAACTCGATGCCCACGGCGTCGAGCCCCAGGGCGCCGCAGACGCCCTGCCGGCCGACGGCGTACAGGAGCGTCTCGGCCCGCAGGACCTTGCCGCTTTCAAGGTGCGCCTCGACCAGTTTCTTAGGCCCGCCCGATCGGCCGGTCCCTTCGCCACTAGCGGAGTCGACCTCGGCGATGCTCTCGACCTTCTCGCCGAGGCGGAGGGTGATGCCCTTCTGCCGCATGAAGTACTGGAAGGCGCCGGTGATCTCGTGGTCGAGGAAGCCGAGCACCTCGCTGCGTCCCTCGATCAAGGTCACGCGGATGCCGAGGGTCGCCATGATGCAGGCGTACTCGGTGCCGATGACGCCACCGCCGACCACGATCATTGTCTTCGGGATGTGGTCCATCGCCAGGATATCGTCGCTCGTGCAGATCGTGCTGCCGTTGAACGGGATGTGCGGCGGCCGGGCGGGGCGCGTCCCGACGGCGACCAGGAAGCGGTCTGCCTCGATCGTCTGCAGCCCTTCGGGCGAATCGACCTCGACGTGGTTCGGCCCGACGAACTTGGCGGTCCCCCATATCAGGTCGACGCCGTTGCGATCGAACTGGCTGCGGATGACGTCCCACTCGTGACGGATGACTTGCTGCGAGACCGCCGCGAGGTCGGCGACGGTGACGTCGCTCTTGACGCGGTAGCTGGCGCCGAAGAGGCCCCGCTTGTTGGCGCCGGTCAGGTGCAAGACGGCTTCGCGGAGCGCCTTGCTGGGGATCGTGCCCGTGTTGATCTGGGCGCCGCCCAGCACGGCGCTCTTCTCGATCACCGCGACGCTGCGGCCCAGCTTGGCGGCCTGGATCGCGCCCTTTTGGCCGGAGGGTCCGGTGCCGATGACAACGCAGTCGTAGTGTTTCATTAGGGAGGGCTTGGCGCCCGAGGCCGGGGGCAGGGGGTTGGAAGGGGAAGCCGCCGCGCTCCGCCCGGGTTAGCCTACCAGCGTGCGGGGCCCCGGCAATAGGACCCGCGGGTGCGTTAGCGGGTTGGCGCTGCGGCGGCGGGGCGGGCGGCTGTCGGGGCGTAGTTGACCCCGCCGAAGTTGTCGGTCAGGACTTTGCCGGTTTTCTGCCAGTAAGAGATCTTCCCCGCCGGGTACTTGAGCGTCCCCTGCCCCGGCTTCTGCACCCACAGCGTCGCCCGCGACCGGCCATCGCCTTCGAGAATGAAGAGCTCTTTGCTCTGGTTGAAGCTCGCCCGCGAGCTCTGGGCGTTGAACACCGTCCCGTCGTCTGCCGAGCCCTCTAACCGGACGCTGCCCGCGGCGATCAGCTCCAGCGGCGCCAGCTCCGAGGAGCCGCCGGCGGTGGCCGCCGAGCCGTTGAACTTCGCCATCGGGTCCTCCGCCACCTGGAGCTGGTCGCAGGCGAGCGTTGCGGTGTCGGGCGGCAGCGACTCGTGCGGTATGACCGGCATGTCTTGCTGCCACGACAGCACAGGCCCGTAGATCGCCCGCACCCGGCCGGCGAAGTTGATCCTGCGGGCTCGGTCTTTGAAGTTCCCAGCGACGCCCGTCTGGAAGTGGACCCGCAGCAGCCGCAGGCCCTCTTTCTTCGCACGGCCGGCCCCGCCACCCACGGCGGCGCCAAGCGGGTTGCCCGACGACGACAGCCGCACCGACCGCACCCATCCGGGCCCCGCCCCGGAGAGCTCGCCCGTCTGTTGATTGATCTTGAGCGTGCGGAGGTTCGCCCGTTCTTGCGAGGTCTGCCCGCGGGGGTCGAGCGTCCGGTGGTCGAGGGTCACGCCGCCTCGGCACTCGATCTCGGCGATCTCGATCCGCCCGCCGCCCGCCGCCGACTTGCCGAGGGTAACGGGCCGGGTGAGCGTGGCGATCAGCTCGTTGGTGCGGACCCAATCGTGGGGGCCCTCGCCGAAGACATCGTCGCGGATCTTGATCTGCCGGCCATCGAAGACCCAGCCGCCCCGCCACTCGAGGTTCAAGTCGGTCGCGGCGGCGGTCTGCTGGCCGAGGAAGTCGCGTGCCGTTTGCACGTGGGCGTCGCCGGGCCCGTCGGCCCACATCCGGTTGTTCGCTTGGTCGATGTGCGCGTCGCCGGCGTGGAGCGTGATGCCGCGAGCGGTGATGGTCGCCTTGGCCGGGTCGCGCGTCGGGTTGGCGTCGCGGGGGGCGCCGCGGATATCGATAAGCAGGGCGCGGGTCGCGAGCCCGGCGACCGTCATCCGTTCGCCACGCACCCGCAGCGGCTCTTCACCGCGGGCGGGCGTCAGCTCGCGGAAGTCGACGGCGCCCGAGCAGCGGAGCGTTTTCGCCTCCGCCCGCTTGCCCGCCATGACAACGTCGAGCTCCGACCGCCGCGCAACGAGGCGGAACCTGTCACCGCTCTGCGGAGCAGGCCCACCCGCGCGGCGCCGAGCCGGCCGCTCCTCCGGCCATCCGCCCGGCGGGCCGCCGGTCGGGCTCATCGGCGCCGCTTCCGGTTGGCCTTTGATCCACACGGTGAGCGTGTCGGTCGCCGCTGACAGCTTGGGGGAATCGACCTCGACGCGCCCGGCGGCGTCGATCCGCTCGGGCAGCAACGCACGCCGCGTGCCGCCGGAACCGAGTTCGATCGCCGGGCCGGCGGGGCCATCGGGAGCGGCCTCTCGGAGCGACACCGTCACGCGCTCGGCCGCTACTTTGCCGACGCCGTCCGCTTCGAAGACGGGCCTGCCGACGATCTTGACCCGCGGCTGGTTGCGGTCGTCGCGCAGCAGGGTGACCGGGAACTCGACGCCGGGCGTCTTCGCCCAGCGGGCAACCATCGCGCGCTGCTCGCCGTCGTGTCCGCGTGACCCCGCGGCCACGGCACGCAGCCGGCCGGGGCCCGCGACCCACATCTGGCCGATTGCGTCGGGGCTCCCCTTGGCCGGGTGAGCGTACTGGATCAACGGGGCGACGACCGAAGACTCGCCGCGCTCGACGAGCGCGTCGCCGTCGAGCGTCAGCCGCCGGGTTTGGAAGTCGAAGGTCAGCGCCCGGCCGCGTGCGCGGGCGTCGCGTGTTGGTGAGTCGATCCGCACCGGCTCGCCAACCGCTTCCATCCTCCGCGGTTGGAGCCGGGCCAGCACGCGCCGCTGCCGCTGCGCCACCGCCGGGTCGCGTTGCGGGTCGATCTCGACCGCCTCGCGCTCGGCGCCGGCGCCGAAGTACAGGCGCAGCTCCCGGCACGTGAGTTGATCACTCTGCCCGTCGAGGTTCATCTGCCACGCGTGCACGCGGTGGTTGAACGCCGCGACGAAACGCGTGAGGTTCATGCGGAACGAACCGGCGCAAGTGATCTCGAGCGGCGGCTCCGAATCGGCTGGCGCCGGCGCCCGCTGTGGACGCCGGGTGGCGTAGACGCTGCGGCGCGGCGTTGACTCTCGGGACGCCGCGGCGCCGGCCCAGGCGGCGGCGTCCTCCTCGGGCGTAAAAGCAGTCGGCACGACGTGCATGCGCGCCGGCGGCGCCAGGCCGAGCCCCCCGCTTATGTCCTCGCGCAGCGGGTTGATGTTGCCCAGCTGAAGCGAGAGTTTGACCTGCTCAAAGATCTCGATCGATTCGACGCCCGCGATCCGCAACCCCTTGCGGGCGTGCTTCTCTTCGAGCAGCCGGATCTCCATCCGCTTGCCGCCGCCGACGCTCCGGCCGTGGCGGACCGACACCTCGTGCGGGGTGAACGCGAGCGACTCGTTCATCCGCAGGTCGCGGGTGGTGATGAGCAGGTCGTCTTCGGGGCCCGGGTCGCGCATGCCGCTGCGGATGGTGATCGGGCCGGGGAACTCCCCGTTGGTGACGCGGCCGATCTTGCCCCGCGACGGCTGGAAGTTGTCGTCGAACTGCAAGCGGGCGCCGCCGGGCGCCTCGAAGACGACGGCGTCACCCGGCGCGGGGCCGTCGAGCCGCCACGGTGTGGGGAACATAATCGCCACGCACCTTGTCAGGTCGACCCGGCCGCGGTTGTCGCGCTCGTAGTCATCGATGACCAGCATCATCTTGCCGCTGCGGATCACCTTCGGCAGGCCGGTGAGCGTCCAGTGGTCGGCCGGGAAGTAGTTGGCCAGCAGCCGCTGGTAACGCGTAACGGCGCTGGCCGGGTTGCCCGAGTCGGCGCCGGTGCGCGCGGCCGGCTGCTTGCGCGCGATCGTGGGCTCGACCACGGGGACCGCCAGCAGCGCGTACGCCTGGTACGCGGCGAATACCACGCCGAAGGCGATCAGGCTGCGGGCGATACGGGCGAGCATGGTCGGCGGCGCCGGCTCAGCGCATGAAACTCCCGGAGAAAGTAAACACCGCCGGCTGCCGCCACGCCTCGCCGAAGACCTCGCGGGTGATTGGAAACGCCCCGTCGAAGAAGAAGCGGTCGAACGCCTCTTCGTCGGACAACGCACCGGTCGGCGCCGGCGGGCGGGCCACAAAGAGGCCGTTGGCCGGTTCGTCGAACTCCCACGACCAGGGCGCCTGGACCAATGCGTGCGCCCGCGAGTCGGCCGGCGGGGCGGCCTCGAGCTCGACGAGGTCCACGGCCGTGGCGGTCAGTCCAATCGATGCAACGCACGCGACGATCAAGGGTCGGCACATCAGCTTCTCCGTGCTCTCTATGACTCTTTGTTGATCAAACAAACGCCGCTATCACGGCGTCCCACTTGCCTTGTTCATTGAGCAGCTTCTCGATCAGTTCTCGCAGCGCCCCGCGGCCGCCGGGGGTGGCGAGGACGAGGTCGGCGCCCGCTTGGACTTCCGCGGCGGCGTCCGCGACGGCCACGCCCAGGCCCACGGCACGGATCGCCGGCAGGTCGGGCAGGTCGTCGCCGAGGTAGGCGACCTCGTCGAGCGGCACGCCCGCCTCGGCGGCGACCTGCTTGACCACCGGCAGCTTGTCGGAAACGCCCTGGTGGACAAACTCGACATCGAGGTCCGCCGCACGCTGGGCGACCATCGGCGTCTCGCGCCCGGTGACGATGCCCAGCCGAACGCCGGCGTGCTGCCAGAGCCGGATGCCTAAGCCGTCGCGGATGCTGAATGTCATCGCCTGCCGCCCGTCCGCGCCGAAGGTCACCCCGCCGTCGGTCATCACGCCGTCGACGTCGGTAAGCACGAGTCTGATTCTTGAGCGGTCGGCCATTGGCTGCCGGCCGTTGACTAGCGAGCCGCCGGCCCTAAGCCAACCGCCAGAAGCCAACGGCCCCTTGCTACCCCGCGGCGTAGACGTCTTCGCTCGGGAAGACGCGTATGTTGGGTTTCGCTGAAGCGGCTGGCTTCTCGGGCTTCCAGCCGACGATGTCGGTCACGTCGATCAACCCGAGCGGCTTGCCCAGCTCGTCGACGACGGGCAGCTCGCTGAACTTCCGCCGCGCGAGCAGCGCCACGGCGTCGCTCATGCGGGCGCCGGTTTCGATGGTTGTCGGCGTGTCGATCATCAGTTCGGCGACCGGCCGGTCGAGCGTCCCGTCGACCGATTCGCCGCCCCGCTCAAGGAGCCTGGCGAGGTCGCTGTCGGTAAACAGGCCGACCAGCTTCTCCGCCCCGTCGACCAGCATGACGGCGCCCGTCCGGCGGCCCGGCTTGCCGCAGGCGACCAGCACCTGCCGCGTCGTCTGGTTGGCGGCGGCGACGCGGCACTCGTCGAGCGGCCGCATGACGTCGTCGACGCGGCTGAGCTTCCGCCCCAAGGCGCCGCCCGGGTGGAAGCGGGCGAAGTCCTCGGCGGCGAAACCGCTGAGCGAGCTCAGCACCAGCGCGAGCGCGTCGCCGAGGGCGAGCATCGCCGTTGTGGTCGTGCTGGGCGCTAGGCCAAGCGAGCAGGCTTCTTCTAGCTCGCCGAGCTCGATGACCGCCGCCGCGGCGCGGCCGACGGTGCTCTCCCGCGAGGCGGTGATGGCCACGATCGGCACGCCCAGGTCGCGGAGGCTGGGCAGCAGCTGCGTGACCTCGCTGGTCTCGCCGCTCTGGGTGAGCATCAGCACAACGTCTTCGGAGTGGATGCGTCCGAGGTCGCCGTGGAAAGCTTCGGCGGGGTGGAGGAAGTGCGCCCGGGCGCCGGTCGAGGCGAGCGTCGCCGCGGTCTTCTGCCCGACGAGCCCCGCCTTGCCCATGCCGGTGACGATCACGCTGCCCGCGCCGCCGTGGACCCGCGAGCGGACGAGGGCGATCGCCTCGGTGAGCGAATCGGTCAGGTGGTTCGAGAGCGTCCAGAGCGCGACCGCTTCGCGGCGGAGGATCTCCTTCGCGGCGGCGAGCTGCTCGCCTCGGGTGAGTGATTCGCGTGGCGGTTCGTCTCGCGCGGGGGCGGCGCCCATGGCACGTCATCCTTGACGGTGCGGGGGAGGTTGGCAGGCACGTGGGGCGGGAGTGTAGCGAACGCCCAGAAACGCGGCAACGCGGAACCGAGTCGCTCGCGCACGAGCGCTCCCGTCGTCCGCCGGTGCGTGCTCGCAGCGCCACCGCCCTTCCCCCCTTCGCCGCGCTAGGCACAAAAAAAGCTCCCAGAAAAGCACACGTCCCAGGGGGGCAGAGGACGTAGCAACTTTTCCGGGAGCGATTGGACGCGTGCCTCGCGAGCCACTTGGGGGGACCGGCTCGTGGCGGTGCGTCGGGGAGTGTCTCGTAGCGGCGGCAGGCTTCCGTGCCTAGTCCAGCCGCTGCGCGGGCAGCGGGGTCTTTCGAAGACGCCGCGGCCCCTCCACGTGGATTGTTTTGGTGTGGGGTTCGAGCGCAACAGAGTGCGGGGCGAAGAGCCGCGTCGCGTCCTTGCGTCTCGCGAAAGCCTCCGGGTGGCGATTCGTTCTCCGCGGCCGGTTGTTGTCGCAACCCGTTGCTAGCATCGTGCTTGCGTCGTGGGGCCGCGCCGTCCGCGTCACGTGGGCGGGAGAATACGCCGGCGGGTGGAATGGCTCAAGGGCAGTTTCTGTCGTTGTTTGCCAATTCGGGAGAGACTCAGCAGAGCGCCTCGGGCTCCGAGGCGTAGCTCCAAAGCGTGATCGCCCACTTCGCGGTCAACATGCTCAGCTCCGGCGCCGTGAACGCAGTAGCGCCCCACCAGTGCGTCCACGGTCGGCTACGCCGTCGGTCGGCCATCAACGCCCACCCGACGAGCGATAGCCAAAGGAGCGTCGGCACGTCGGTCGCCGCTTCTAGCCACATCCAGAAGTCTGGGTTCAAAGCGTATCCCCCGTTGGCCGAGTAGCCAACGTACAACTGCTGCGCGAGCGTTCTTACGAACCACATCGCGGGCAGCGACGCAAATACCAGGCGCCACAGCCACGTGCCGGTGAATCGAAACGCGAAGACCAGGAGCACTAGGATCAACAGGCACGCGACCGTGCCCTGACCGTAGTTCAACCACGCGACGGCCCACGCCGGCGTCTGCTCGATGCCCTGGTAGGTCAGCAGGCCGGTCGCCCCGGGATAGTGGCGCATAACGATTAGTGTCGGTAGCTGCCCGATCGCTTGAAGCACGACAAACAACGACGCCGCGTCGCCCGGCGAGGCGAGCCACCGGCGCCCCGGGCTGCGCCACGACCACCGAAGCCACAAGACTGACGCCGAAGCGGCTACCGCGAATACCCACACGACCAACGGACCCGACAGGCTGACCCCGTATTCCGCTTGCCAATCGCGGGCGCCGGCAAGCATCAGCACCACGAACCCAATGGCCATCATCGCCAGCAGATGGACGATCCGCAGCGGCGGGGTCGGCGTCGCCGCGGCGCCTGCGCCAGGGCGTTCTTCACTCATGTCGGCAGCGGCCGCTGCGGGTGTTTGCGTTTCGTCGGGAGTTCGGTGCGTCAAGAAATGTCCTCCGTGAGGATCCATCCAAGCTTCCGCGCGTGGTGCAACACGCCGGCTGCCATGCCGGTGGCGATCACCAACCAGTGCGACCACGAGCGGCGGCGCTCGAGTCGCCAGTCGAAATAAACGGCGGCAAGGCACAATAGGCTCGCCGCAACGCCGATCGCTGCGCTCGCGTAGTAAAAGAACATCGCCAGGCGCCACGGGATCCAGAAGTCCCAAGCAACGGTAAAAGCGACGATCATACAGCCGTAGCAGGCCGCGCTACCCGCGTTGGTCACAAACACCCAACGCCAAGCGCGGCTGTCGGCCGCACGGCGCCGCAGCTTGAGCGCCGCCACGGCGCCGACGAGCATGCCGAACGCCACCGGGCCCGCGATCACCCACCGAAACATCTCCCGTTGGTCGGAGGGCGGGTAGACCTCCGCGGCGACGCGGGCGTAGGCCGAGACCAGCACGTTGAGCATCGCCAGGATCGCGAGGCCGTGCCCCGGCTCGCTTGGGAACCGCGCCCCGTCGCGGCGCCACAAACAGCCGAACACAACTACCGAACAGGCAACGGCGTTCAACATCGACCACACGACCACGGTTGCCGCGTCGAGGGGCGTCCCGCCACGCGTCCATTCCCGCGAGACGCCCATCAAGAGCGTCATTGCAACGGTCATTGCCAGCACGTGGTGGAGGCGCAGCGGCGGGACCGGTGGGATCGTTGCGGCTGGCTCGGCGTCGTTGTTGTCGGCGTCGTTGTTGTCGGGGCCGTTGTTCTCAGCAGGCGTGCTTGTGCCGGCGGCGCTCACGCTTTGCCCCGCGGCAAACGGCGATCGGCTTCAGCCCAGAACTCGGCGGGGTCGACCACCAGTTCCGGAGTAACGGCCGACGTGTAGACGCCGTCCGTGGGCGTCGCCACCACGAACCGGCCTTCGTCGTTCACCAAGAACTCGAGGGTCCGTGCGTCGGGGTCGACCATCCAGTACTCGGGCACGCTGTGCCGGGCGTAGAGCTGCAGCTTCTGCTGCCGGTCGCGGTTGGCGGTGCTCGGCGAGAGGACCTCGATCACGAGGCTCGGCGCCCCCTCGATGCGGTCGCCGATCTGGTCGAGCCGGTCCTTGGCAAGGTAGATCAGGTCGGGCTGGACGATGTTTTGATCGTCAAGCACAACGTCTATCGGCGAAATGTAAACAACTCCTCCTGCCGACTCTTCGGCGGATTCCAGCCATCGCGATAATTGGCGTACAACGAACTGGTGCAACGATATCGGCGCCGGCGACATCACAAGCCTCCCCTGAATCAGCTCAACCGGTTCGCCCTCGGGAAGGCGCCAGTAGTCGGCGGCCGTGTAAGGCCCGGCCGTGCTGTACGGCGCGTAGCGATCGAAGACGGTGAACTCGTAGCCGGCGGTGCTCACGGCGCCTCCTTGTTGGTATCCGTCTTGAGCTGCTTGTCGATCTCGCCCCAGAACGCCGGCAGGTCGAGCGACACCTCGTGCAGCGCCGGCGATTGGTAGACCGCCTGCTTGATCGGCTGGACTTGGTACTTGCCGTCGACCAGCACCAAGAACTCGAAGCCCCGCTCCGCTGGGTCGACAATCCAGTACTCGGCGACCCCCGCGTCGGCGTAGACGCCCAGCTTGAGTACGCGGTCGCGTGTGTGGTGCGAGGGAGAGAGGATCTCGATCACCAGGTCCGGCGGCGTGGTGAACCGGGCCCCGAGCGGCGGCCGGCGGTCTTTTGAGAAGTAGAGCAAGTCGGGCTGCACGACCGTGTCGTCTTTCAGAACGACATCGTTGGGCGCCGCGAGGCCGAGTCCACCACTCGTCTTAGCCGCGGCAAGCAACCACGCCGAGAGCTCAATCGAGATGATCTGGTGCAGGTTGATCGGCGCGGGCGACATGTGGTACCTCCCAAAGATCAGCTCGACCCGCGGTTCGTCCGGGCGTTCGAGGTAGTCCGCCAGTCGATACGGGCCGACCCCTGCGGGGGGGACAACGATCGGCGTGGCGACGACGACTTCGGGGGTGGTGGCGCTCATGCCACGATTATACCACTCGTGCGGCGCCGGGGGCCGGGTCGGCGGCCCGCCCGAAGCGCTCCTGCAGGCTCATGACCCGCATCGGCTCGGCGCGGAGCGCCTCCATGGCGGTCGCGGCGGCCTCGGCGGCCTCGATCGTGGTCAAGCAGGGCACGCCCGCCGAGACGGTCGCCGCGCGGATGCGGCCCTCGTCGGTCCGGGCGCCCTTGCCGACAGGCGTGTTCATCACCAGGGCGACACGCTCGTCCGCCAAGTAGTCGAGCAGGTTGGGGTGGCCCTCTTTGATCTTCTTGACCGGCGTGCAGTCGACGCCCGCCTCGGCGAGCGCCGCGGCCGTGCCACGAGTCGAGAGGATGCCGTAACCCATGGCGACCAGCCGCTTGGCGAGTTCGACCGCGCGGGGTTTGTGCTTGGGCGCCACCGATACGAAGATGCTGCCCGTGTCGGGCAGCACCGTGCCCGCGGCGAGCTGGCTCTTGGCGAACGCCATGCTGAAACTCGGGCTGATGCCCATCACCTCGCCGGTCGAGCGCATCTCCGGGCCGAGCACGACGTCGACGCCGCGGAACTTGATGAACGGGAAGACCGCTTCTTTGACCGACACGTGCGCCGGCGCCGGGTCTCGGGTGACGCCCTGCTCGGCGAGCGGCACGCCCGCCATGACCTTGGCCGCCACGCCGGCCGCGGCCAGGCCGGTCGCCTTCGCGACAAACGGCACCGTGCGGCTGGCGCGCGGGTTGACTTCGATGACGTAGAGCGTCGGACGCGTCTGCTCCCTCCCCCCGTGCAGCTTCTCCCTCCCCCCGTGGGGGGGGGCCGGGG
>JBCCZD010000071.1:0-16322 GCA_039188275.1 Planctomycetota bacterium | reverse complement strand
GACGGAAGTCGCGCCTGAAAGTGTGTCGTTCAAGAGTGGCGTGCGGGAAGGCCAGTTTATCAGTCACGTGGGCGACAAACGGGTAACGACGCCCGAGGAGTTTTGGTCCGCAGTTGAGCATGGCGATGCGGCAATCAACCTGCGGTTTACAGGTCGAATGACTGAACCGGGGCAGAGTGGCGTCCGTAATAAGCCCGCAGAAGAAGAATAGGCGTAGCCAGCAGCAACGACGCGGTTGCTACCGGTCGAGGATGAGTCTCAGCCAATAGGCAGATGGCTGCGCTAATGGGGGGAGAAGTCTTGGCCTTAGCAAAGACCGCGGTGATCGCCTTGGTGGTTGGCGTCCTTCACTCGCCAGTCGTCAACGCCGAGCCTTCGGCAGAAGGTGGCTGGCTCACCCCACTGCGTCGGCAGCTCGTTGCCCGAGCGAGCCAGGAATATGGCCTGCAACCAGCGCCGGTTGCGGACGCACGACGCCTCGTTGTTTCGGTACACGGTTACAACTCAAACGCGGAGTCCGGCGCCCGTCTCTTGAAGCGGGCCGAGCGATCCGGGCTCGCCTGTGCCCACTTTGCCTACCCAAACGATCAGCCGCTAGCCGAGTCCGCACACCTGTTGGCCGGCGAACTTCGCCGGCTTCAAGTACAGCGGCCGGAACGGAAAGTCTCGCTCGTTGCGCACTCGATGGGGGGGCTGGTAGCGCGGGCGGTGGTTGAAGACCCGCGGCTTTGCGCGGGCACGGTTGATCAGCTGATCATGGTCGGTCCGCCAACACACGGTTCGGAACTCGCCAGGGTCGCTGTCGGGACCGACCTCTGGGAACACTGGCTCGATCGCTCGAGCGGCAGCCCCTGGCACCGGACTCGTGATTCCATCACCGACGGCCTTGGAGAGGCGGCCCGCGATCTGACGCCCGGCTCCAAGTTCCTTGTGGAGCTCAACAAACGTCCGCGCAATGCACGCGTGCGGTACACGCTCATCCTCGGCTCCAAAGCCGCGGTCACCGATCAACAGATGGAGTGGCTACGGCGGCGACTATGCGGCGCCCTATCGAGCATCGGAGCGCGAGACTCCGCGGGAAGGCTCGATAACTGCTTACGGCAGTTCGACGAAGTCGTCGACGGCAAGGGCGACGGTGTCGTTGCGATAGGGCGGGCGCGTTTAGAGGGTGTCGACGACGTTGTCACGCTTCCCTTCGGGCATCTTGAGATCGTCGAAGACGACGCGACCGGCCCCGCGCTCGACGCCCAAAATGTAATCGTTGAGCGACTGAAGACGTCTAGCTAGTGCTCTTCGATGCGTCGCGTCGCAGCCTCTCGCTAGTGCCTTAGGTTGGGCAGCGGCGCCACGGCGGCGAGATTATTGATGGGTGCGCGGCTAATGCCCCCCGTGATGAGGCTTCCTACCACGGGGCAAGAGCTCCCTTTGGTTGCCTTCGGTCCACTCGCGACGCAGCGATCAATAAAACGGCGCCCCAGAACGACATGCCGATGGCCGCCGGTTCCGGGATGGTGAGCGCAAGACTCAGCGGCGTGACGGCGGTTACGAGGGCGTCCCGCCACACGGTGTAGTCGCCGGAGTCGATGATGCCGTTGCTGTTCCCGTCTGCTCGCGGGTCGGTTGTCGATCCGAAGGTCGCGACGAACACGGAGTAGTCATCGCCGTCAACGTCGCCGTCCCAATCGTAGTCGCCGGGCGGCGTGTACGTAACGGCGGCCGGCGGCACGACTGCATTGTCGACGTTGAGCGTGAACTCAAGATCGGGGCTCCCGGCCGGGTCCCACGCGGCGCCGATCGACAGCGGTTCGAAAGACGGCAAGGCTCCGCCTGGCCCTGAGAAGGCCCCTTCGGAGACCTCGCCGCTGATCGTCGAAAGCAGGACCCACGACGACGATCCGTCGAACGAACCGTCACCCGCCACATCGAGCCTTCCCGCTACGGGCGTCCACGACAAAGGCAAGAGCGAATCCGTTTGCGACTGGATCGTGTACGCCGACAGATCGACCGAAGCCGGGCCGGTGTTCAAGAAATGCACCTCTCCGGTCGCGGTCCGTACGAATGCCTGCACGTCAGCATGCGCTGCGTTCGAAGCGGAGGAGGCTAACAAGAGGATGAGCGGCAACGTGCTTCGCAAGCGCACCGGCCTTGTAGTGCGGTAGGAAGCGTCGCCCCGAAAGCGGAGCGACGCGTTCTAACACAGAGACGACAATCACCAGCATAGTCGTAGGCGGAGTCGACGCCAACGAGTTGGCGGTCGGGCTTGCTTGCCTCGGCGTAGCCCGGCGCTGCCATGAGGCGATCGGCGATTTTGAAACGGGTTCGGCAGCCGCGGCCTCCGATGCCCCATTCGTAACCTCGCAGTCACAGCGACTCGACAGGCGCGATCGGCTGGTGACGTTAATCCGGCGCCGCCATGGTCGGCGAGTCGTGTCTGACGGTTTGCATCGATTCCCCGGAAAGTACGGTCGGTCTCTCGCGCGTTGACACCGGGCGCCATAGCGGTACGATTGGACTCAACTTGCTTCGCATCAACGGTTTACGCTCGCAGAGCGATGCGTATTACCGCTACCCCTAAGAGGTCCTCACCGATGTCCGAGAATGAATCCGTTCGCACCCCGTCTACCCAACTGGAGTTGGCCCGCCGTGGTGAAGTCACGCCGGAGATGGCGTACGTCGCCAAACGCGAAAGCCTGGCGCCCGAATTGATCCGCACGGAAGTTGCGTCCGGCAGGATGGTGATCCCCGCAAACCGGATCCACGCGGCAGGCGCCTTGGAACCGATGGCGATCGGCGTCGCCGCGAAGTGCAAAGTCAATGCGAACATCGGCAACTCGGCCGTGACCAGCGACATTGGCGGCGAACTAGAGAAGCTGCACACGGCCGTGCACTTCGGCGCCGACACGGTGATGGACCTCTCGACCGGAAAGAACATCGACGAGATCCGCCGAGCTATCATCGCCGCGTCGCCGGTGCCGATCGGCACAGTCCCCATCTACCAGATGCTCGAAGAGCTCGGGGGCGAGATTGAGGACATGACCGCGCAGCACTTCCTCGACATGGTCGAGCACCAAGCGGAGCAGGGGGTCGACTACATGACAATCCACTGCGGCGTGCTGCTGGAGCACCTGGCGCACACGATGAATCGGGTAACCGGCATCGTGAGCCGGGGTGGGTCGCTCATCGCCAAGTGGATGATGGCGCATCGGAAGCAAAACCCGTTGTACGAAGCCTTCGATGACCTGTGCGACATCATGCGTCAGTACGACGTGACGTGGAGCCTCGGCGACGGGCTCCGTCCGGGTTCGATCGCGGACGCGAGCGACACAGCGCAGTTCGCTGAGCTCGATGTGCTGGGCGAGCTGACGCGACGCGGAAGGGAACGCGGGACACAGGTCATGGTCGAGGGACCGGGGCACGTCCCTATGGACCAGATCCAGATGAACATGGAGAGGCAGGCCGAGGTCTGTGACGGGGCGCCGTTCTACGTGCTGGGGCCGCTGGTCACGGACATCGCCCCCGGGTACGACCATATCACCAGCGGAATCGGCGCCGCTCTTGCCGGCTGGCACGGCGCGGCGATGCTGTGCTACGTAACGCCTAAGGAACACCTCGGCCTGCCCGAGAAAGAAGACGTTAAGCAGGGCATGGTCGCGTACAAGATCGCCGCGCACGCGGCGGACGTCGCTCGCAAACGCCCGGGCGCCCAAGATCGTGACGACGCGCTCTCCAAGGCTCGGTTCGAGTTCGATTGGAACGAGCAGTTCCGGCTTGCGCTCGATCCGGAAACGGCCCGGGAGTACCACGACCAGACCCTGCCGCAAGACACCTTCAAGAGCGCCCACTTCTGCAGCATGTGCGGACCGAAGTACTGCTCGATGAAGATCACGCAAGACATCCGCAAGATGGCGGACGAGGGCGAACTGGTGCAGCTCAGCAGCGCCGACTAGTTGTGGGCTTCAAGCCGCTTTCCCTTACGCAACCGTTCGGCAGAAGCCCGCGGCCGCCGCTTGGGCCGCCAACCGCTGGGGCCGCCACGGTAGCCAACCGAACAGGGCCGCGAGAAAGCGACGCCGAGTGAGCTCCCCCGGTAGGACTCGAACCTACGACCCAGCGGTTAACAGCCGCTTGCTCTACCAACTGAGCTACAGGGGATCGGCCACAAAGGCGGGCTGCCTGCCCCCGCCTGTGTGAGTCCCGGATAATAGCGGGGGTGGGTTACCGGCTCAAGGCCACGGGGGCGGCCTTGTCAAAAAACGCTCCCCAGCGACTCTCGTCACTCATCGCGGTCCATGCGAGTGCCGGCGGCGGCGTTTGTCGCGCGACGGTTGTGCCGTCGGACGCGGTCGAATACCAAACTGTCGGCGTACTCGGGGGCATCGACGCCCATGGGCTCCCACGACCCCTCCGACCACATAAAGGCGGCTTCGACGGTCTTCGCTTCGCCATCCAAGTAATCGAGCAGGGCGCCGTAGTAGTCCCGTCGCAAGGCGGCCATGTCTGGGCGGCGCCAGGGGTTGCCCCGTCCGGTTGGCATGCCCTCCCACGGTCGGGCGGCGGCCTCAGCGGCGCTGGCGCCGGCTTGGTCGCCTCCGCCTAGCCCGATCTCCGACAGGTGGACCTTCCAACGCCCCGTTGGGTTCAGTCCCTGCTCGGCAAGTTCGGCGCGGAAGGCGCCGACGGTGTTGGCGAAGAGCTGTGGGGTCGCCGGCGGTGTGAACGGGCGGTAGCACGAGATGCCAACGAAATCGCACTTGGAGAGGAAGCTATTAAGGACCGCCCGCCGCGTCGAATAACTGGCGCCGCCTGCGATGTCACGGAAGTTGAGGCTGATGCCGAGGGAAACGCTCGGCGCCAAAACTTGCCGGCGGGTCGTGGCAAGAAGCTCGACGTAGCTGTCCGGGTAAGTGAACAGGCTGCGGCCCATCTCACCGCTCAAGGCGAACCAGACGCGGCGGCCCGGCGTGTTCGAATCGACGATCGCATGGGCAACCGGCCCCACCATCGACGTGGCGTAGGAGTAACCGCCGTGCGTGGCCAACGGGTCGACGTCGAACAGGTTGCGCCATTCCTGCACCTCCCCCGCGGCGTCCAGGTGGGGCAAAATCGCCACGTCGAGGCCGAGCCGGTGCGCGTGGCGAATCGCGCGGGTGAGGCGCGTACGCAGCTCGTGACGCAACTCGGTATCCATGGGGCGGAAGTTCGCGGCAGCGGTCCAGGACTTCTGACGATCGTGGAGGATACCGTACCGCCTCACGGTCAGCGCCGGCGTGAGCTCGGCGTGCAAGTTCACGACGAACTGGACGCGGCCCCCGCCGGTGAGCGCGGCGCGATCGACAAGCGCTTCTGCGTTCCGCAAGCGGGTCTGGTCGAGAAGCATCACGCTCGAGCAGAGCGGAACGGGGCGCAGCCGTGATTCTCCTTGCGCGGCGCAGGGCTTGACGTTAAAGAGCAAAGCGCAGCCCGCCGCGGCCACGGCGGCCGCTCTCAGCGGACTCCGCGGGTGGTTTGCGACGCACGGGACGGCCACGCTATGATCACCCGGGTGTCCGGACATCGCCTCAAACCTCACCTTCCTCCGGCAGCGACGAACGCATGGCTATCAAGGCTGAGTCGAAAGAGGGCGTCCTAACGATCTGGGTCCAAGACCCGCGGCTCGTCGAGGATTCCGTACTAGAAAAGCTGGAGTCCGACGTCTTGACGCTCATTGATAAGACAACCGAGGAGCGTGTCGTCTTGGCGTTCGAGAGCGTGCAGTTCATGTCGTCGTCGATGCTGGGGAAGCTCGTCAAGATTCAGAAGAAGTGCAAGGAGTACAAGACAAAGCTCAAGCTCGCGTCGCTGTCGTCGGACATCGTCCAAGTCTTCAAGATCACGAAGCTCGACAAACTGTTCGACATCGAGAAAGACGTCGCATCGGCGCGCAAGGCGTTCCTTAAACGGGGTTTCTTCGGGTGATCCGGGGCCGGCTGTGGCGGGTAGCGGCGGCCGCTGTGCCCCGCTCAAACACCCGGGGGCGGCGACGCCCGACGCTTAGACTTTGCCACGCGCCGCCGGGCGGCCGTACAGGTAGCCTTGTGCGCAGACGAAGCCCATCTGATGGCAGACCTCGTGGTCCCGTTCTTCTTCGATGCCCTCTGCGAGCGCGATAATGCCGAGTTCCGACGTCATCTGGACCAGGCGTTCAACCATCTTCTGCCGCTCGAGCGACGCGGCAGCGATGCCCTGGACGAGCTTCATGTCGAACTTCAGGTAGTCGGGCGGCACGTCGACGAGCTCGACTAGCCGCGCCTGCCCGGCGCCGAAGTCGTCGTAGGCCAACCCGATGCCGAGGTCGTTCAGCACAGACCGGAGCTCGCGCATCTGGTCGCTCCGCGTAGCGGTCGCTTCGTGGATCTCGAGCACCATGGGCCGGCTCGGGGCCATCTCCCGGACCTCTCGTAGCGAGAAGTGAAGGACGTCGGGCTCGTTGATTTCCGCCGGGTGCGTGTTAGCGAATAGCAGCATGTCCTGCGGCAGGTCGTTGCCAACGGCGATCCCCTCCGAACGCATGATCCGGCTGAGTTCCGACTCGAGGTTCAGGACCGCCGCGGCCATGAACATGGTCTGGGGGTCGTTGAGCCCGAACAGGCGGCTGCGCCCGAGGATCTCGTACCCGATCTTCTTGCCCTCCATCGTGACGATGGGCTGGAAGTGGGGCGTAACCGCCCGCTCGGTCATCAGTTTGTCGAACTGGATCAGCGCTAGGGCCCGGTCGCCAGACTCGTCCTGGATGGTCTGGCTGTGCTGAACCACCTCGTCGCAGCCAACGCGGAACACGATCTGAGCGAACTGCACCAGGTCGCCGTGATTGACACGGCACGCGTCGGTGATGCGGACCCCGTTGACGAACGTCCCGTTTGTGCTGCCGAGGTCGCGCACCCACAGCGACTCGTCGAGCACCAGCTCGGCGTGTTGGCCGGAGACCGTCGGGCTTGGGATGGTAAGGTCCTGATCAACGCGCCGGCCGACTGTGAACGGCGACTTGTCGACAGGGACCTGCCGCATCGGGTCGTCGTCGCTAAGCTGGCCGCTCAGCTGCCAGGTGACGGTGGTTGCGGTTGCCAAGGGAATATCCATCGGTAGGGGCGTCCGGTTGGGGCGCCGCGGCGGTAAAGCCAGGGGTGGAAGCTGTGGGCTCTTTGTTCGCGGCTTCAGTCGGGCACGCTCAGCGGTTGGGTACACGGCGTGTCGACCGCCAGTGGCGGCGCCTTCGCGGCCGCCTGTGTGTCTATCAGCGACGTCAGCACGTCGGGCCAGTCGATGTCTTTGCGGGTGTGGACGCGCTCGCCAAGCGTCGCGTAGTCACGTCGCCGACTGACCACTTCCGCGGCGAGGCGGGGGACCGACAGCCCGGCTGCCTCGACGCCCCAGAACGAGGCGCCGTCGGGCCCCGTAACACGGCCCGGCCTTGGCGTTTCTTGTTCAGCGAGAGCCTGAGGGAGCATCATGAACTCAGTAACCGTCGCCCCGACCTCGGCTAGCGGGGGCAGGGGGCAGCCACTCTCGCCACCGATGCCTCGTGACGCGGCGCCATTCAGGCAGTGCGAGGCGACCTGTTCAGCAAGTCGGCCGAGCTTGTCACCTAGGGCTTCCGCGCGTGTCGCGTCCGCAAGGCAGCGTGACAGGGGGGCGCCCGGCACGAGCAGATCCGCTTCGACTCGCTCTCGTAGCTCGCCGCAGATTTCCGCGAAACGGGATTCCGCCTCCTCCTCGTCCGCGTCGCCAACCGGCAGCATGTCAGACTCCGCCGGCCGCAACGCCGCGAGCGTTGAAGCCATACGCTTGTTTTCTTCTTCCGCCAACGCGAGGGCGGCGTAGAGCGAGCGCACGATTCCCGCCGCGCCGTCGATCGCCGCGTGGTCGAGCAGTTGTCGGAGTCGCTTCCCACGTGATTCCGCGAGGCAGGACGCGCCGACACCCGTAGCAAAGTCTTGCTGGGCACGGTTGAGCCAAGCCGACCCTTGCTCGCCAGACGCGTCGGCTAACCGTGTGAGGTCCCGCGCAACGACTTCCAGATGCCCGCGGAACCACTCTGCGGCCCGCTGCGCCCCCGGGAGGCGATCGCGGGCGCCGTCGATTCGGCGAACGATCCACTGCCGGAGTTCCTCCCCAATCTTGGCGGCCAGGGGCTCGACTAGCGAAGCAATCGGCCGCCCTGCAAGAAAACCAACCGATGTCGTTCCGCGCCCCGCGGCCGCTTCGCCCGATTCAGCGGGAGCGGCAAAGAGGTCGTGCACGGGCGCGAGAGCCTCCGCCAGCGAACTAGCGCCCTTGCCCGAGTACAGCGGCATCGCGGCGACTGCCGCTTCGGGAGGCTCCCCTAGGTGGGCTTCGATAATCGATCGGCACAGTGACGCTAGGCCCGGTGCGTCGAGCTTCAACCCGGCGACAAGCTGCGCCGCGCCGTGGACGATCGGGTTGGTCGTTGGGTTGTCAGGGCGTTCTGCTGAGCAAGCGGTTTCTTCGGAAGTTGGGCTGTTCGAGCCCGTCGCTGGCGAGCCGGTCTCCCCCCCCAACCAGGCCCGCAAGAGTTCATCAACCGCACGCGCCGCAGCGATGTTGACCGTCGCGGGCGCAGCCGAGTCCTGCCGCACGACGCCGAACGTCCGCACGGTCGTTGCATCGTTGTCGCCAGCGTACGCCGCCCGGCAACGATCGAGTAAGGGCTGCGTCGGAGTGATCGCGTCGAGGTACAGGTAGTCGGCGACGGAGCCGGCTGCGGCTTCGAACGAGATGCCGTCGAGCCCGGCGCCCAGGTCGACGAGGTAGGTGTCGTCAAAGGGCGCGACACCCGCCTCGTGCGCGGGCAATCCACAACCCTCGTCGCCAGGGTACGCGGTATCGGCTTGGCACAGGTGATGGTACTCGGACAGCCAGGCGTAGGCGTTCACGCAGGCCAGCTCGCCTCGACGCACGTCGCGGCTCGTCGAGTGCATCATCACGCCAGTGACGCGGGCGTCATCAAGGTCGAGCCGTTCCAAGATCGACCGAACCGCGTACGCGACGTCCAGCGACATGCCGCCGCCCGCGCCACCCGAAATCGAGGCACACACATAGACGCGCACTTTCTGCCCTTGGAACGGCAAGCCAGAAAGGGCCGCCGAATCGGCGACGCTCTCTTCCGTGACGCACTCTGAGAGCGCGCGGCGGATCCGCTGGAACGTTTGCCGCGCGTGGTCCACCAGGGCAAGCCGGCCCAGGGGGCGGATGCCATCGGTTTGCTGCGAACGCGGGATGTTGTAGAGCCAACGCCGCCCTAACCAAGCCAAGAGTTGCGGCGCCTTGCCGCGGTACTCTTGCGGACGCCGAAGCGGCAGAGAGACGGTCTCTTCACGGGTGAGCCCCTCGCCGCGCTCGGCGCCCCGAGTCGCCGCGGTGAGGGACTGCGCGTCGGTATCGAGCAGCAGCATCGGCATCGCCGGCAGCGGGCCGCCCTCGAAGCGGTCGCTCATCCGCTTCCGCAGGTTCCGCAAGACGCGGCCCGCCGCGCCCCCGATGCCGAGGAACAAGCACGGGCTCACGTCGAAGTCGGTCTCCTCGAACTCCGGCGGCGCAGCAACGACGACGGCGGGCTCCGCGACGGCGGGGACCTCGATCAAGATCGGGGCTTTTGCCTCGGACCAGCCGGCGTCGTCCGCAGCAAACACCTCGGTCGCCGAGTGCGCGGGCGACGCCGCACGCGTAACGGGGCGGGATCGCCTGGGCGCCGGCGGCAGGTCGCCGCCGCTCAGGCCTTCGGCCAAGGCGCGGACCATCGCCCCGCAACTCTCGAAGCGGTACTCCGGGTCCTTCGCCAACGCCCTCGAGATGACGTAGCGGTCCTGCTCACTCAACGCGGCAAGATCGGGCTCCTGGTTCATGTGCTGGAGCGTCAGCTCCGCCACGTTCGCCCCGGCGAACGGGAGCGCCCCCGTCAGGAGTTCCTGGTACATCACCGCCAGGCTGTACTGGTCGCTGTGCTTGCTCGGCCGCCCCTGAAAGACTTCCGGGGCGGCGTACGTGGGCGTCATCCCCCCGACAAGCGACTGCGTGTGGTTCGAAATACTCTTGACCAGGCCGAAGTCCGCAACCTTGACGTGGCCCGCGAGCAGCAGCAGGTTCTCCGGCTTGATGTCAAGGTGCTGCAGGTCGTGCTCGGTGTGCAAGAAGTCCAAGGCGTCCGCCGCGTCGCGGAGGTAGCCAACCAGTTCTTCGCGTGGGATTCCGTCCTGGCCGGCGTCGAGGCACGCCCGGCTGCGGTCGCGCAAGCTCCCGTCCGCCAGCTCGGTGACGACAATCAGCCGGCCCTCAACAACCTCGATCCGTTCCAGCGAGAGCAAGAACGGGTGGCGGACCCCCTTGATCCGCTCGAGCGACTTCATCTCGGCGCTGGCGCGGGCCTCGTCCTGCCGGCCGAAGACGTACTTGACCGCTTTGTCGAGACCACCGGGCGCGTGCGCACGCCAAACCTCGCCGTACCCGCCAGCCCCCAGGCGGTCGACCAGGGTGTAGCCGGGCAAGATCTGCGGCGGTTGATTCGTGGTTTCTGGCACGTCTTCGCTCGGTGTCGCTACGGGGTAACCAACGTTCGGTCGATCGGTGTTTCAGCCCCTTGCAAGGCGTGGTCTTGCCGCGAAGGGCTTTGCGGCACGGGTGTCGTGGCGTGCCGCGGCGGTTGCGGGTCGACCGGCGCAGCCGCCGCGGCGGGCGTGGCAACCGGCGATCCGCCGGGCGCCTCGCAAACGGTGAAGTAACCCGCCACGGCCCGGTCGAGGTAGTCGGGCCGGAGTTCGACCGTTACGCCCTGGTACACGCAGTAGTTGGCGATCTGTTGAATCAGGTCACGGGCCTGACACCGGCGGAGCGGGCGACCAACGGGGCGGTAGTGCTTGTGCACCAGGTAGTCGACCGCCTCGGGCCGGAAGGCGCAGCCGACCGAATCGCATGCGTACTTAAACAGCTTGCGGAACTCGTCGACGGTCGGGTCGGCGACCTCCACCTTGTACGGGATGCGCCGCAGGAAGGCTTCGTCCGCCAAGTCGTTCGGCTCGAGGTTGGTCGAGAAGATGATCAGCTGGTCGAACGGCACCTGAACCTTCTTGCCGCTCGCGAGCACCTGGAAGTCGTGCCGGTTCTCCAGCGGGATGATCCACCGGTTCAGCAGGTCGGTCGGGTCGATCCGTTGCCGGCCGAAGTCGTCGATAAGCAGGCAGCCACAATTGCTCTTCATCTGCAGCGACGCTTCGGAGATGTTGGTCACCGCGTCGTGCTGGATCTCAAGGCTGTCCATCGTGAGCTCGCCCCCAACCACAACCGTTGGTCGGCGGATCTTGACCCAGCGTGGGTCGCCCGCGGAGGTCTTGAGGAGCGAGTCGGCGTCGTCGCGGACTTCTTCGTGGCACGCGGCGTCGAAGATCTTGATGACCTGGCCGTCGTCAATCAGCGTGTGTGGCAGCCAGATGTGGCTGCCGAAGCACTTGGTGATCCGCTTGGCGACGGTCGTCTTCCCGTTGCCGGGAGCCCCGTACAGGAACAAGCCGGCGCCGGAGTTGACCGCCGGGCCCAGGACGTCGAGCATCTGGGGCTCGACGTTGATGTCCGCAAAGGCGTCGGCGAGTTGGTCCTTCTGGGCGGCCTCGGCGCGGATCGACTGGGCCTCGACCGACACAATGTAGTCTTCCAGCGGGACCGGCGCCGGGCCGACGTAGGCGCAGGCCTCCATCGCGGCGCGGGCCCGCTCCGCCCCCTGATCGGTCAGGGCGTAGTGGTAGTCGTTGAGCTGCGCCTGCCCCTGGTGGAACACGATCTGCCTCGCCCTCAAGCCCGCGAGCAGGTTGTCGAGGACGCCGAAGGGGACCGCGATCTGGTCGGCGATGCCGCGCCCGGTTGAGGAGCCAACCTGCAGCAGGTATTTGCAGACCAGCCCTTCGATCAGGACCGGGCTCAGCCCGGTCTCTTCGATCGACTGCGGTTCGCTGGGCGAGTAGACCTCGTCGCCCAGCAACGAGTCCAGCAGCCCGCCTTCGGCGATCGGGGTTTCGAGCGTGGCGTTCATGGGTTCGCGCCGTGGCAGCGGGTAGCGGGGGGCGCAGGGGCGCCCCTAGATTCAGCGCAAGACTAGGTCACGGCGACGCGCGGTCGACGGCCTCAGCAGAGATGCGGACGATTGCCGGCGGCGGTGGTGCGGCGCACGACGCCACAACCCGCGTGACTATCACGGCCGCTCCGTCAGTCCCCACCGGCTAACTGGCGGAAGGCGACCGGCAGCCGGCACGAACCTCTCCAGTCAGCTACCGCGGTAAGTCGAGAAGCCGAACGGGCTGAGCAGCAGCGGGACGTGGTAGTGCTGGGTCGGGTCGGCAACGGTGAATTCGATCGTAACGCTTGGATAAAAGGTATCGATACCACGACCGGCAAAATAACCAGCGGAGTCGAAACACAGCCGGTAAGCGCCCGCGGCCAGCGGACCGACTGGCAAAAGGCCTTCCACTCGGCCGTCGGCATCCGTCTCTGCCGCCCCGATCGCCGCCCCTTCGCCGCCGGGCTCGACGCAGAAGAGTTGCACGCGTACACCGCGGGCCGGGAGCCCCGTGCTGGTGTCGAGGATGTGCGTTGTGATCGGGCTGCGCTGGCTCATTCGGCAAGCTTCTCAAGTCGGAGGAGGGTGATTTTGAGTTGCTCGGCGGAGGCGATCGGCAGTTCGTCCGCCGGTCCGTTGCCGAGTCGTTCTTCCAGCATGGTGAGCATCTCGTCGGCCGTCTTGCCCGTCGCACAAACGATGAACTGGTAGCCGAACTTGACGAGGTACTCGGCGTTCTTCTGGGCCAACCGCTCGAGGGTCGCCTCGCTCGCGCCGGCGACGCCGCGTTGTTCGCCCGTTGCCCAAGCCTTGGTGCCGGCGAACTTGGCCCGCAGGCTCTCGACGTCGCCTATCCGGGGGTGAGCGGCAAATGCCTCCAGCCACCCGTCGCGGTCAAGAAGCCCCGCCGCCGAGCGCGCCGCCGTCATCACCTCCTCGGCATCGCGATACGGCGCCGCCGCCGCGACGGCGTCGACCCAGGCGGGGGCTTGGCAGCAACGGGCGAGCGCTTCTCGCCGGGCGCTGGGCGAAAGGCTATTGAGCTTCGTCGCGACGTTAGTCATCGGGGCTCACGTCCGTTAGAACTGGGCCTTGAGCAGGCGGCCACCCGGGTCATGATTCACCCTGCCACCCGCGTAGACACGCTGCCCGTTGACGAAGGTTTCGACCGCAACACCTTTCAGCGCTTGCCCATCGTAGGGCGTGACTTTGTGGCGGTGCAGCAGCCGCTGACCGTCGACACGCCAGTCGGCCTCGGGATCGAACACGACAAGGTCCGCGTCGTAGCCTTTGGCGATTCGACCCTTCCGATCGCCTAGCCCGAACAGCTCGGCTGGGCGACGGCTGGCCCACTCGAAAACGGACTCCAGCGGCACTCCCCGTCGCGCGGCGCCGGTCACCAGCACCGGCAGCGTGAGCTGAAGCCCGGCGACGCCGCCCCACGCCGCGAGGAAGTCTCCCGTCTCGGCGTGTTTGAGCTCCGGGGGGCAGGGCGAGTGGTCCGACCCGACCGTATCGATCGACCCGGCAGAAAGCCCCCGCCAAAGCTCCTCGCGGTGGGACGACTCGCGGATGGGCGGCGCGCACTTAAAGCGCGTGTCGCCGGGGGGAACTTCATCCGCCGCGAAGTGCAGGTAGTGGGGGCACGTTTCAACCGTGAGTGGGAGGCCGTCCCTCCGGGCCTGGTCGGTGATCGCGATCGCGTCGGCGTTGGCGAGGTGAACCACGTGGACACGGCAGCCCGTGTCGCGGCACACACGGATCAGCATGGTGATGGCGTCGGTCTCCCACCGCTTGGGGCGCGAGGCGAGGTACTCGGCGTAGCGACGCGGGTCGGTCAGCGTTGGCCCTGGGGTCAGCGGCAGCTCGGCGTGCACAAGCAGGGGCGCCCCGGCGCGGGCGAGCGCCGGCGCCGCGTCGCGCAGGTCTTGCTCTCGGGCCGCCGGGAACTCGTCCAAGCCGGAATCGCACAAGAACGCCTTGAGGCCACAAACGCCCTCCGCGAGCAGCGCCACCGCGTTGTCGGCGCCGCCGGCGATCAAACCGCCATAGAAAGCGACATCGACCGAGCACTGGTCAGCCGCTGCCGATCGCTTGGCCAGCAGCGCCTCGGGCGTGGTCGTTACGGGGCTGCTGTTGAGAGGCATGTCGATCAACGTCGTGACGCCGCCGGCGGCGGCCGCCGCCGTGGCGGTGCGGAAGCCCTCCCACGCGGCGCGGCCGGGCTCGTTGATATGCACGTGGGCGTCAACCAAACCGGGGCCGATGACCAGGTCGCCGAAGTCGAACCGCGGCTCGTCGCCCGGAGCTTCTTCCGTCGATTGGTCCGGCGGAGTGACCGCCGCGATCGTGCCTGACGCAACGCGAACTGCCGCCGGCTGAAGCCGACCGGCATAGACCACTCGGCGGCTGACGAGTGTGCAGCTCGAAGGGGCGGGCTCGCCCATCAGGGGCTCTCCGCCGCGGCGCGGCCGATCGTGGCCGAGATGTTGCCGTGCGGCTCGTCGGTTGGCACGAAGACTTCGTTCGGGTTCTCCATTCCAAACGGCTCGAGGTTCGCAAGCAGGTGGTGCTGGTTCGGCATGGTCAGGCTGAGGGCTTCCAGCTCGGGGCAGCGCGCCAGCGCCGCCTTGCCCATTTCGTACAGCGTGTGCTGCACCGACTCACTGTGCTGGTTGGCAAACACCGCCAACACTTCGTGGCGCACCGCGGAACGCACGGCGGACCAGTCAAGCATTGGTTGGGGGCACGACCAAGAAGCGTCGATTGTAGTGGCGAAGATGCGGTCGTCGGTCGGCTTGAGCGTGGTGAACTCGTCCACCAAGTAGCCCTCGAACGCAGAGCCGGTTGTCTTGAGCACCTTCAGCCCGGTAAAGCCGCACTCCTGGGTCAGGTCGTCCGCGACGGCGGTGACCGTGCACTTGCCGCGCTCGCCAGCGGCCGAGACGAACGCGTGCGGGTGGGGCCCGTCGCCCAGCTCCAACCGTTTCCACAACGACTCCTCGCCGGCGACGGTCGCCATATCGACGTGGGCGAAGCGGTCAACAAAGTGCCGTCCGAGCAGCCGGCAAAACGCCTCGAGCGACTCCAAGCCGTGCCGCTTGGCGAGGGCGTAGACCGTATTCTTCATGGTGTCGGTCGGGACAACCAACGCGTTGTCGGCCGAATCGTACGCGGCGTCGAAGTCGCCACTCAGCTCGATCCCGAGCGTCAGCTCCGTGAAGCTGTGCTGGTCTCCATCCCGGGCGACCGTCGACAACCGTACCGCGGACTTGCCGTAGGACTGCGTGCGGACTTCAAGCTCTGACATGCGTTGGCCTCTAGGCGTCGACGGTGCTCACGCGGCGGGGCGGCCGCCACAGCCTGCATGCTACCAATCGGGCGGCGGCCGCCAAGACCTAACCGGCGAGCCGGCGCCTAACCGGCGAGCCGGCGGAGCACGCCGGCCAAGACCGCAACGCCGGCGCCGATTGCCTCCGGCGAAGCGTACTCGTCGGGGCGGTGGCTCACGCCGCCCCGGCACGGGATGAAGATCATGCCGGTCGGCGCCACCTGGGCCATGAAGAGCGAGTCGTGGTACGCCCGGCTGACCATCCGGCTGCACGCGAGTCCCGAATCGTCAGAGGCCTCCTCAACCGCTTCGACGACCTGCGTAGCGCAGGTGGCCGGTGGGTCGGCATTGACGCGGTCAATTGTCGACCTCTGCGAGTGCCGGGCGCCGATGGCGTGGGCGTCCGACTCGATCTGAGCGAGCACCCGATCGCGGCGTTGGTGGTCGGTGTCGCGGATGTCGATCTCAAGCCTGGCCCGGCTGGGAATGCTGTTCACGGCGCCGGGGTGGACTTCTAAGACGCCGGTCGTGGCGACCGTATCTTCCCCGCCCAGCTGGCCGGCCGCCGACCGGACCGCGAGCGCGAGCTCAGCGGCCGGCAGCAACGCGTCGCGACGGTCGGGCATAAGCACGGCGCCCGCGTGACCGCCCTCGCCACGGTACTCAACCCGCAGGGCGGCGGGCGCCGCGATGTGGCTGACCGCGCCGATCGGCACACCAGACTGTTCCAGCAGCGGCGCCTGCTCGATGTGGAGTTCGATGAATGCGTGGTAGGCATCCGTCGGCAGGCGAACCGATGACAAGTCGCCGGCGACGCCGAGCACGCCGCGCCGTTCTTCAAAGGAAACCCCTTCACCGTCGACGAGCGCCGCTGCCTCGGCCGGGGCCAGCCGG
>JBCCZD010000070.1:0-16365 GCA_039188275.1 Planctomycetota bacterium | reverse complement strand
TGCGCTAACCGTCGCGGCCGCCGCGCCCGGCTGGGTGGCGTCTATCCTGGGCGTGGGCGGGCGCGTCACCGCGGGGCTGGTGGTCGCCCGGCTGTAAAACCCCGACCTCGCCCGCCGCGGGGTGCGGCTCGCCGGCGAAGCGGCCGCGGCGCGGTCACGGCTCGAGTCGCTCCGCCGGCAGGCGGCCGCCGACCCGGGGTTGCTGACACGCCTCCCCGCCGCCGAGGCCGGGGCGGCCCGCGCGGCGGACGACCTCCGCCAGCTCGATGAGGAGATCGCTCGACTAACGCTTACGGCGCCCTGCGACGGCGTGGTGATCGGCGCGGCGGCACGCGAGCCGCGGGCTGATGCAACCCTCCCGACTTGGCGGGGCCGGCTGGTCGACCCCGAGAACGCCGGCTGCTGGGTCGCGGCGGGCGACGCCGTGTGCCTGGTGGCGCCCGACCCCGGCCGGGTGCAGGCAACCGCCATGATCGAAGCGGGCAAAACCCGCGGCGTGCGGCCGGGGCTGCCGGTCCGCCTGCTGGCGTACCAGTCGCCGTCAGCCGTCGTGCGGGCGGAATTGGCCGAGGTGGGGCGGGCCCAGACCGAAGAGCTGCCCGATGCTTGGAAGCGGCACCCGGACGTGCTGCTCCGCCAGCGCGGCGCCGCGGCCGGCCGGCCGCTGGCGCCGCTGCTTCTGGCGCGGGTCGACCTGCCGGGCGGTTCTCGGGCAATCGGACACGCGTCGCACGGTCGGTGTAAGATTGAGCTTGGGAGCCAGCCCCTCGGCGTCTTGGCCTGGCGGTGGCTCGCGCGGATTTTTCCTTTGCGTTTCTGATCGCTCATCGTTGTCCCCGATCCTCATGCTCCCCGGCCCCATGCCTAAGTGCGAAGCCTGCGGCGCCGAACTGCCCGACGACGGGGCGCCGCTGTGCGCCGAGTGCGGCGCGGAGCTGGGGGGCCGCGACTCGCGGGCGACCGTTGATGAGCCATCCGCCGCCACCGGCGACGACCCGAGCAGCGGCGACGGCGCGACCGTCATGTTCGACGATGGCTCGGCCGCCGACGCGGCAGCATCTAACGACCCGGGCTCGACTGACTTCAGCCTGTCGGGTGACGCCGGAGAACCCGGCGGCGACTCGGGTGGCAACTCAACCGGCAACGGGGCCGACGAGCAGGACGAGCAGGCGACGGTTGACGGCGGCACCGTCCAGTCGGACGACGGGGCGACCGTCATGTTCGACGCCGACGCCAATGGCGGCGAGTCGACCGCGTGGAGCCTGGCGGAACAAGACGACTCCCCCGCCACCGGCGGCACCATTCGGTCGGACGACGGCGGCACCGTGATGTTTGACGCGGCGGCGGGCCCCGGCACGACGGCGGGTGGCACGGCGGGCGGCGACAGCGCCAGCGGCGACAGCGCCAGCGGCGACACGTCCGCCGGCAGACCGACGCCCGCCGAGCCGGGGCCCGGGGCAGAAAAACCTTCGCCGGGCGCCCCCACGCTCCACGGCGGACCGGCCGGCGAGATGACCGTTGACGTCGACACGAACCGCCCCCGCACGCGGGTCGGCAACGATCACCTGACCCGACAGGAAGACCACACCCCGCCGCCGCCGCACGACTCCGACAACACGGCGACCGTCGACCTCGACCGAAAGATCAAGAAGCTGTGGAGCGGGGCCGAGAGCGCAGACGGTTCGCCTTCGGCGACGATGCAGGTCGAGGTTTCGCACCTGGAGAAGGACTCGTTCCTGTCGGTCTCGGCCAGGCCGATCGCGTACCCGGAGGCCGAGCCGTCCGAGAAGGCCGACTACCGCGTCGAGAAGTTCGTCGCCAAGGGGGGCATGGGGCGGGTCTACCTCGCGCAGCAGACGTCGCTCGGCCGGACCGTCGCGCTCAAGACGCTCAGCGACGAGCTCGCCAAGAAGGAACGCTACCGCCAGAAGTTCTTCGCCGAGGCGTCGATCACGGGCGTCTTGGATCACCCGAACATCGTCCCGATCCACGACCTGGGCGTCCGCAGCGACGGCGTGCCGTTCTACTCGATGAAGTTCGTCACGGGCGAGCCGTGGCAGGACAGCATCGCCGACAAGAGCAAGTCGGAGAACCTGAGCATCCTGATGCGCGTGGCCGACGCCGTGGCGTTCGCCCACTCGCGGAAGATCCTGCACCGCGACCTCAAGCCCGAGAACGTCATGCTCGGCGAGTACGGCGAGGTGCTCGTCGTCGACTGGGGGCTGGCGATCCACCTGGAGCGCGACAAAGAGTTCTCGCTCGGCGGCACCCCGCTGTACATGGCGCCGGAGATGGCCAACCACGACGTCCCGCTGATCGGCGTCCGCAGCGACGTCTACCTGCTGGGGGCGATGCTGTTCGAGGTGCTCGAGGGCAAGGCGCCACACGCCACGGGGGGCAAGACGGCGACCGAGCGGCTGCTGGTCGCCGCGATGAACCGGATCCTTCCGCACAAGTCGGTCGACGAGTTGATCGACGTCGCGCTCAAGGCGATGGCGACCAACCCGAGCGACCGCTACCAGGACGTCCTCCAGTTCCAGCAGGCGATCCGCGAGTGCCAGCGGCACTCCGACAGCCGCGAGCGCGCCGAGCGGGCCGCCGAGGAGCTGCGCGTCGCGCAAGAGACCGGCGAGAACGAGCGGTACTCGCGGGCGTTGTTCGCCTACCAAGACGCCATCAACCTGTGGCCCGACAACAAGGCGGCCGCCGAGGGGCTGCAGGCCGCGCGGCTCGCTTACGCGGAGCACGCCCTGGCGCAGCAGGACTACGGGCTGGGGCTCTCGCTGCTCGACCCGGGCGACCCGTCGCACCAGCCGCTGCGCGAGAAGCTGCTCGCGGCGCAGCGGCAAGAACAGCAACGCGGCCGCCGGCTGAAGATCGCGCGCAACCTGGCGATCGGCGCCACCGCGGCGACCGTGCTGTCGCTGACCGGGTTCGCCTTCTTCGCTAACAGCGCGGCGCGGAAGCAGGCCCGCCTGACCGCGCGAGCCGAGGCCGCCGCCACCGAGGCCAAGCGGCAGGAGGGGATCGCGGTCGAGAACGAGGCGGCCGCCAAGCAGAGCGCCAAAGAGGCCCGGGAGAGCGAGCAGCGGGCGATCAAGGCGCAGGAAGAAGAAGAGGCCGCCCGCCTCGCGGCCGAACAGGCCAAGGCCCTCGAGGAGCAGGCCAAGACGCGGGCCGAGGAGTCGGCCGCCGCCGAGCGTGAGGCGAAGGACGAGGCGGTCAAGCAAGAACGCCTGGCTCGGGCGAGCGAGGAGAAGGCGCAGCACCGGGCGTTCGTCGCCGAGATTGCGCTCACGGCGGCCGACCTCGCCGTCGCCGACACCGACACCGCTAGCGAGCGGCTTACGAGCATCGAGCGAGACTACCCGTCGCTGCTCGACTGGGAAGCAGACCGCCTGCGGTACCTATGCCACCGCGACTTCCCCCGCCAGAGCCTGGGCGGCGACCTAACCGACATGGCCCGCTCGCCGGGCGGCACGACCGTGGCGATGCTGACCCGTGACGCCGAGGACCGCCGGTTGCTGGTCGGCGTTCAGGCCCCGGGGCAAGCGCTGTTCGAGCCAACGCCTGTGGCGCTGCAACTCGCCGAGCCACGCCGCGTTGCGCTCGGGCCGAAGAATCAGATCGCGGTTGCCGGCACGCTGCCCGGCGGGGCGCCGGCGATCGAGCTCTGGCGGCTAGGCGACGAGCGGGGCCACGCGGTGATCCCTAGCCCCGACCCGCGTTGGCGGTTCACGGCGATGGCGTTCTCGCCGACCGGCGCCGAGCTGGCGGTGGCCCACCACGCGCCGCTCGCGGTGCGGGTGCAGGTGGTCAACGTCGCCGCGGGCGCCGGCGTGCTCGACCCGGCGGTCGACACCGCCGCCGACTTCGCCATGGCGGGCGCCGGTTCGTTCACCGACCTCGCGTTCTCGCCCGACGCACTCCGCCTGGCGGCGGTCGAGCGTTCGGACGACGCGACGCAAGCGAGCGTTACGGTTTGGTCACGGCGCACGCCTCTCGGGCCGTTCGGCGCGAAGTCGAAGCTGCCGGTCGACGCCCGCAGCATCGCGTTCCACCCGACCAACCCCCGTCTGCTGGCGTGCGGCGAGGCGGGCGGCAAGCTCGTGCTCTGGAACACGCCCGATAACGGCGTGACGACCGGCACACGCGGCAACCCGCCCCTCGAGACCCAAGCCTACGACCGCCACGAGGACGACATCCGCCGCGTGGCGTTTTCGCCCGATGGCCAGACCTTGGTTACCGCGTCGGAAAGCGGCCTCGCGCTGCTGTGGACCCGCACCGGCGCCCCCGACACGAAGGCCAGCCCCTACGGCTGGCGGATCGACGACCGGCCGAACGCCCGCCACCTGAGCGCCCTCCGCGGCGCCGGCTGGTCGCCCGACGGCGAGACGCTCCTGACCGCCGACGCCGACGGGTTGATCCGGGCCTGGCCGCTCGCCAAGTTCCACGACGCAAGGCGGATGGCGACCGCCGGCGGCGCGGCCGTGAACTCGGTCGCCGCGACGGCAGACGGCCGCTTCGCCATGGTCGCTGACGCGAACGGGCACACGCGCGTGTACGACCCGTACGCCCCCAATCGGCCAACCGCCGACCTGTTCGTCGGGCACCCGGGCCGCACGATCGAGCGCGCGTGGCCAATCGACCTCGGCGTCGATTCCAACCAGGCGAGTGGCGCCCGTGGCGGCGCTCCGCAGGATTCCCTTGGCGTGGCCACCCTCGGCTTCCGCCGTGGCGAGGCGACGCTGGTCAACTGGTCCACCACCAGCCGGCGGACGCTCGCGGGCGTGAACGCCAAAGACCTTCACGACTTGTCGCCGGATGGCAAGACGCTCGCCGTGGCCAGCCTGCAAGACGTCCGGGTCCTGCGTGTGCGTGACAGTCGGGTGCTGGCACGCAGCACGCTCGCGGCGGCGTCGATAGCGTACCTGCCAAGTGGTCGGCTGGCGGTCGGCGATGCCCGCGGGCGGCTATCCGTCTTCGCGATCGGCCCTGACGGTTTCCGCCGCGTCGCCGCTGACACGATCGCCCCGCGGCGGACGCTCACCCAATTGGCGGCTACCGAAGACGGGGCGGGCGACGTGGTTTACGCCGCGACCGAGGGCACGCCCGGGCAGCTCTACCGCGTCACGATCACGCGCGGGGGCGCCGTCGACGCCCAGCCGCTGCCGCCGCTGCCCGCCGCGGTCAGCAAGCTCGCCGCGGCCGGCCCTCACGCCGCCGCCGTAGTCAGCGGCGGGGCCCTCTTCACGCACGAGTCCGACGCCGAGCAGTGGGCGCCGCGTCGCCCCGCCGCGGTTGCCGATGCCGTGATCGACGGTCGCGGGCGGCTGACGATCGTCGGCGCCGACGGACGCATCACGCGTGACGGCGAGGCGGCCCCCCAACCGCTCGCAACAACCGTCGAAGGCGCCTTTTATCAATCGGTCGGGCTGCTGGGTGACGGCGGCTTCTTCGCGGTCGCCCGGAGCGGGGGGACGACGGTTGTCGACCGCTTCGACGCCGACGGCCTCGAGCGATTCGAGTCCCGCAGCCCGATCGTGCTCGGCTGCCCGGCGGCCCCGACCACGAGCGGCGAGCCGGGCGTCGCCATCGCCACCCTGAGCCTGGCGGGCGAGGAGACCGTCTGGTCAACCGCCTTGACCGCATCCCCGATCACACGGCGGCGGATTATCGACCGCGGGCAAGTGCTCACCGCCGCGGCGGAGCCCAGGGGAAGGGCATTGCTCGCCGTCACGAGCCAGAGCAATGGCCAAGTCGGCGTGCTCTTTCGCGAATCCATGGAGGGCGGCTGGCGATCGCGGGCGCCGCCCGCGGGCGCCCCGCTCTCAACCGCCGCCTCGTGCGCCGTGAAGGGCGAACTCGCCGTGGTCTGGGACGCGGCCACCGGCCGGCTTTGCCGCTGGTCGCTTGCAGAACCCGCGGCAGCGCCAAAGGTGTGGAACTCCACGACGCCGAGCGTCGCCGACGGTTGGCGACCCGTGGCGGTCGGCGCCGAGCGGGTAGCGGCCATCGCCGAGGGCGCCGGCGGCCAGCAACTGCTGCTCTGGTACGGCGGCGAAGCCGAGCCGACGCGGGCGCCGCTCGACGCGACGACTGTCACCGCCCTCGCGTTCAGCCCGTCGGGCGACCGGCTGCTGGCCGGGACCGAGAACGGACGGATCATCGTCTACGACGTCTCGACCCAGGTCGCGACCGACGGCGACCGACGGCCGCGCATCGTCCGGCGGTTCGACGAACTGACCACGTTCGCCCGCCACCGCCGGCCGGTCACGACGCTCCGCTTCTCGCCCGACGGCCGGACGCTGATCAGCGGCGACCGGCAAGGGGAGGTCATCTGGTGGCCGACCGCAACCGTGACACCGGCCCCGCCGATGACCGCATCGGCGTCAAACTAACCGGCCGGGCCACGCCGCGGCGGGGAGCACGCGATGCGAGTCGGAGGCGTCATCCTGTGCGGCGGACGCAGCCGGCGGATGGGCCGCGACAAGGCGAGCCTGCCCTTCGGCCCGGGCGAGACGCTCCTCTCGGCAACGCTTGGGCGTGTCCGCCAGTCGGTCAACGGCCCGGCCGTCTGCGTCGCCGCGCCGGGGCAGGCGCTGCCGCCCCTGCCGGCCGAGGTGCTCGTCGCCCACGACCGCACGCCCGACGGCGGTCCTCTCGAAGCGCTGGCCATCGGGCTCTCGGCTGTCGAGGGCCTCGCCGATGCGGTGGTTGCCGTCGGCTGCGACACGCCGCTTGTCTCGCCGGCGCTGCTCCGGGTGCTCGCCGAACGGCTCGGCGCCGCCGGTCCGAGCGCCCCCGCGGCGGTCCCGGTGGTGGGAGGCCAGCGCCAGCCGCTCTTGGCGGCGTACCGCCAGTCGGTCGCACGACACGCCAGAGAACTGCTGTCCGCCGGCGCGCGGAGCCTGAACGGGTTGCTGGACGCAATCGAACCGGCCCAAGTCGCCGAGGCGGAGCTGCGTGCGATTGACCCGCCGCTCGACAGCCTGCTCAACTGCAACGACCAAGCCACCTACGAGGCGGCCCTTCATGCGGCTGGCATCGATCACCGCTGACGGCAACCAAGCTGACGGGAACGACGCCGGCGGCAACACCTACGCCGGCATCCGCCCTACTTGCCCATGAACACGCCCGCCCACGTCATCGCGAGCTGCGTCCTCATCCCGCACAAGCCGGGCTGGCCGGCGACGTCGGCGCTCGTCGTCGGGGCGCTCGCGCCCGACCTGCCGATGTTCGGATTCTACGCCTACCAGAAGTTGCTGCGCGGCCGCAGCGAGGCGGAGGTCTGGTCGAACGACCCGGCCGCCCTTGGCCTCTACTTCAACCCGGAATGGCAGCTCTTCTTCGACTGGTTCAACTCGCTGCCCCTCTTGGCGGTGCTGGCGGCGGTCTGCCGGCTGGCCGGCTGGCAGTGGGGGCTGCTGTGCGCGGCGAGCGCCCTGCTGCACATCGTTTGCGACCTGCCGCTGCACCACGACGACGCGCACCGCCACTTCCTGCCGCTGACCGATTGGCGGTTCATCAGCCCCGTGTCGTACTGGGACCCCAACCACTACGGCCGCTTCACGCTGCCGCTGGAGCTGCTGCTGACGATCGCCGGCTGCGTCTACTTGGTTGCCGCCGGCCAGCCGGCGCCGTCGCGGACCGTCGGCTGGGCGACGTTGACGATCTACGCCGCCTTCGCTTGCCTGGCCGCCGCCATGTGGGGCGGCCTGCTGATCGGGCCGACCGGGGACGACCCCGGCGAACGTCCTCGTCCCGCTTCGAAGGACTCCGGTGTCCGCTAGGCGGAACCGCCTCGCACCACCTCGGTCAACGGCACCTCCTCCTCGCCGACGCCGTAGTGCTCCATCGGGATGGAGTAGTGCTGCTCGAAGAACGCGGGCAGGTCGGCGAGCAGGTCGTCTTCTTGCGGCGCCACGGCGTGGAGCGTCTTGCCGGTGGGGGCGGAGCGGACCTCGCCCCCCTCGACGATCACCTCGCCGGCCTTGATCACCAGATGCGGCAGCTCGAACATAACTGATTGGTTGGTGTTGGGGGTGTAGAGCGTAATGTCCGCGTCGGCGCCGGCGCCCAGGTGGCCCTTGTTCGGCAGGCCCAACAGCCGGGCCGGGCCGGCGCGGGTGATGATGGCGATCTCCCGCAGGCTGTACTCGCGGTCGAGGTCGGCGAGCTGGCACCGGTCGAGCAGCGTGTCGGGGCAGGTCCGCAGCACGTCGGCCCGGTAGGTGCGGTCCATCAGCAGCCGGACGAGCTCCGGGTACGCCAGGAACGATCCGCCGTTGGGGTGGTCGGTGCTCATCACGACCCGCCAGGGGTCGTCGACCATCAGGTACCACTCGAGCCCGACCGCCCACTGCAGGGCGTTGAACAAGTTCTTGTTCTTGTAGTTCATCGGCAGGACGCCGCAGCCCGATTCGACTTCGGTATCGCTCGAGTACCAACGCTGCGCCGCACCCCCCGCCCGCCGTGAAACGCCGTGCAGGAAGTGGCCGAGCGGGCCGTCCCCGGTCAGGTTCATCGTGGCGCCGAACATCACCTGGCCGACGTCGACCGAAACGTTCGGGTTGGCGTTGACGTACGCGGCGAGCGGCTCGACGCGGCTGCGGAGCGTCGCCTCGTCGCCGTTGTCGCCGCCGGCGTTTCCGCCGCCGCCGTAGCTGTGGAACTGGATGTGCGTCAGGTGCGACCGATAGCCCTCGAGCGAGCGCATGGTGTCGAGCGTCGTCGACCAATTGCCGGGCATGCCGAGCTGGTTGCAGTGGAGGTGAACCGGGTGGGGCAGGCCCAGCTCGTTGGCCGCGCGGGCGAGGCCGCGGATGATCTGGCGCGGCGTGACGTCAAAAGCGGGCACGCGGTCGTCGAGCCCCTCGACGTTGCCCGAGGCTCGCTGCTTCCAAACCTCCACGCCGCCGGGGTTCACCAGCTTCGGCGCGTACGCCTTGGTCTTCTTCAGCAGCCACGCCAGGTAGGCACGCAGCCGGTCCGGCTCGCCTGCCTTCAGACACTCCATCGCGTAGCGGTTGTTGCCGACAAGCGCGAAGAAGCCCTTGTCCAGGCAGGGCGTGTCGGCCAGCTCTTGGTGCGCCTGCCGCGCGGCGATCGGCGGCACCGCCGCGTCGAACACGGTGGTGTAGCCGAGCCCCGCGTACTTGTAAGCCGTGGCGAAGGTCGAAGGGACGCCGCCCAGCGTGCCGCTGCGGAGCGCGGCGCGGTCGCCACCCCACTGCGGCGGCCGGCGGGCGAGGGCCTGCTCGCGGAGCCGCTTGCCGTCGGGCCGCATCTTGCGGGCGGCGCTGACCTTCGGCCCGGCGATGTGGCAGTGCATGTCGATACCGCCCGGCATGACGATCAACCCCCGGGCGTCGATCGTCCGGCTCGGCTTGGCGTTGGGGTCCGTCGGCGCGTCGATGACCCGGCCGCCATCGACCCAGAGGTCGCGCACCTCGCCGTCGATCCCGTTGGCCGGGTCGTAGACCGTGCCGCCTTCGATCTTCAGCATGCGGGGCTCTCGTCAGTGCGTTGTCCGGACCCTATCGTAGCCGTGGCCGAGACACGCGGCATCCCTGCCACCACGCAGGGTGCAAGGCGCAAAGGGGAACGACAAGGGAAACCCTGTCGACGGCGCGAGCCACCGCCGCGAGTTGCAGTCCGCCCGCCCCACTTTCATCCCCTCGATCCCCCGCTACCCGGGGCCCAGCAAACGATGTCACGCCAGAACTTAGAGCACGCCATCGAGCGCATGCGCCTCGCCCGAGGGCTAACTACCTCGTTCCTCGAGGACCTCGAACCAGACCAATGGTTCTGGCAGCCGGCGGAAGGGATGAACCACATCGCCTGGCACGTCGGGCACCTGGCGTTCGCTCAGTACTTCCTGTGCATGAAACGCGTCCGCGACCGCATCGAGTCGGACGAGCAGCTCATCACCACCAAGTTTCTGAAGCGTTACAAGCGGGAATCGAAGCCCGAGCCGCTCGCCCCCGACTCGCACACCGATCCGGGTGAGACCGTCCGGGAGCTGCGACGCGTCTTTGACAGCGTGTTCGAGAAATCGATCGCGGTCCTCGCCGAGCACGACGACGCGTCGCTCGACGCGCCGACGTGGCCGCCGCACCCGGTGTTCGACACCAAGCTTGGCGCGGTCAATTGGTGCCCGCAGCACGAGATGATGCACGCCGGGCAGATCGTGCTGCTCCGCCGACTGCAGGGCAAGGCGCCGACCTGGTAACTCTGTTCGTGGCGACAAAAGGCCGTTGCCGGGCCGCGTTACCGAGCAGGCCTCTGCGGATCAGGGCGCTAGGCAGAGCCGGCGGAGCAAAGCGGCTAGAACCTCGCTCGCGGGCGGGCCGCCACCCGATCGTCCGAGCGGCAGCGCCAGGCCATCGCTCCGATAGTAGGTGCCTCCGCCCTCGGCGAGCGGAGCGTACGCGACCGCAACCTGATCGCCGCCGACCACCTGCGAAACGGTCATACCCCTGTCCGCTAGGCGGAGGACGGCGTCGCACTCGTTCCGCTTGAGCACCACCGCCGTCGCCGCTTCGCCCGGCAGGTAACGGGGGTAGCCGCGGCCGAAGTCGACCGCGAGCGGGAAGCCGGTCTGCCACGTCAGGACGCTCTCGGCGCCGGTGTCGTTTCCGGTCGCCAGAGGCGACACAATCGCAACGCGCGACGCGGCTTGCAACTCCTGCGCGAGCCGCGTCAACGACGCGACCGAGGCGTGCCCGTCGGCCGACAAGCTGGTTCCTTGGACGATCACCGCGTACGCGGCGCGGGTCAGTTGCTCGGCGAGCCGGCGCCAAGCATCAAGCGGCACGCCGGTCGCGTCGGCGGTGTGCTCGGCGTCGCAATCGACGCCGGCGATCAACGCGCGCAAGACGGCGATCGCTTCATAGTCGCAGGCATCGGCCAGCGGCAACCTGGCGCCGCCGACTTCGACGACCGCCCGCTTGACGCCTTTGCCGATCCGGTCGAAACCGGGCAAGGGCAGGGCGGGGCAACGCCAGTAGACGAGCAGGTCGCCGCGCTCGGCCGCTTCCCCGTAGCTGGCGGTCGACGCGCCGACCGTTTGGAAGGCGATCGTCGACGCCGCGTCGGCCGGGCCGGAGGTCCAATCGGCCACACCGCCCAAGTGATCAGCGATAGCAACCGCTTGGCGTTGCGCCTCGGTCGAGACGGCGCCCAGCCCGCACACGAGTGGGCGCCGCGCCGAGCGAAGAACGCCTGCCGCCGAGCGCACCGCCCGGTCGATGCGCTTCGAGATCTCGGCTGATCCTTCGTTGATGGCGGTGCTCCTCACCCTTCGCTGCTGCCGCCAGCGTGCGTGGCCGGGCTACGCTTTGTCCGCCTTTGCCTTGGCCTTCTTCTCGGCGTCCGTGGCGGGCTTGGGTTGGTCTGTGGGCTTGTCCTGGGCCGGCGTGGCATTGACCGGCCCCGCTTTGGCCCGCCTAGCTTCGGGGGATTGGTCGAGGGCTTTCAGCTCCGCCTTGATTTCCGCCACTCGGGTGTTCGAAGCCTTGAGCCGCTCCTTCGCCGCGTTGAGTTCGCGCTCGGCCATCGCTGCCGACTTCTTGGCTTCGGCCTTCGCCTTCTCGACGCGGGCCAGCTCGCGTGACAGGCGATCGCGGACGACGCCCGGGTGGTCCCACCCCAGGTTGACCTCAAGGCCATCCTTCTCCGACGCGAGCTTCTTCGCCGCCTCGTAGCTGATGGCGGTCTGCCAGACGTACAGCCGGCGGAGTTTGGGGAGCGACGCGAGTTCCGCCAGCGTGGCGTCGGTGACCGCGGTGCCATAAAGGTTCAGGTACTCCAGCCTCACCAGCCCGCTGAGCGATCGGGCCGAAGCGTCGGTCACGGCGGTCCGTTCGAGGTGCAACCGCGCGAGGTTCGAGAACCCGGCCAGCTTGCGGGCGCCGGCGTCGGTTACCTGTGTGCCGCCGAGGTCGAGCCACGCGACGTTCTCGGCGACGGCGGTCAGCTGGTCGACCATCGCGTCGTCGACGGCCGACGGGCCGCTGGGGAAGCCGACGCTGAGCAGCGTGCTGCCCGCGTAGAGCGGCACGATCGAGGCGCCCGTCGCCTCGAGCCGCGCGAGCACTTCAGCAGACACCGCGGCTGGCTTCCTGCCATCGCTGCCCGCGTCGGCGCTATTGTCGGCCTTTGCGGGGTCAGCCGACCCGTTGGGGGCTGGCGAGGCGGCCGCGACCAACGTCACCTCGGCGCCCTGTTCGATCCAGAGGCGGATCGCTGCGATCTGCTCCTTCGGCAGCGGACCGCTCCCCTTGGGCATCCGCAGCTTGTCGCCGTCGGGCAGCACCAGGCGGTTGTAAAGCTCGCTCGACTCGGGGTCGCCGGGGACCAACAGACCCTCGTCTTCGAGGCCGGCGAGGAGACCCGCGGTGTGCATCTTGAGCCCGCCCAGTCCCCGCTTCTCGCCGTGGCACTTGTAGCAGGCGGCGGCGAAGACCGGCTCGATCGACTGAGCGAAATCGATTGCCGCGGGCGACGCGCCGTCTTCCGGCGGCGCCGACTCGCTGGCAAAGCCGATCGCCGCTGCCAAGGTAATCAGCGCGAAACCGAGCGGGCCGAAGCCGGTTGTCTGCATGAGAGTCTCCGTGTCGCGTCCTGGCCCACCGAGCCGTCACGCGTCGTGATCCAAACCCGGGGTAGCGCCACCTCTTACTAGTTTAGCTAGCGCCGCGGCGTCACTCCACCGGCTGTCACCGCGGCGTTGTCGCGCTGGGTATCTTGCCAGCGGAGCCCGAAGTACGATCGGCGGACCCCCAACCGCCGCGGCGTGGGTTCCCACCATTGCCACCCCCGGTCCGCCCCTGCGGCGAGTGTCATGCCCCCACAACGAATCACCGTTGCCATTCTCTTCACCCTTGGGGCCGCCGCGGCGTGCGCCGCGACGCCCACCGAGCGGCTTAACGCCTTGCTGGCGGAGACTTGGGAGTTCCGACTACGGGAGTCGCCACAGTTTGCCACCCAGGTGGGCGACCGCCGGTTCAACGACCGGCTGGCGCAGGTGTCGGTCGCCGACGCCAACCGCCGGGCGGAACGGCTCGCCCGGTTTCTCGAGCGACTCGAATCGATCGACCGGGACACGCTCTCCGGCGCCGACCGCGTCAACCACGCCCTGTTCGAGCGGCGCCTGCGAGACGACTTGGCCGAGCACGAGTTCCGCAGCTACCTGACCCCGATCAGCAACCGAGGCGGCTTCCACATCCAGTTCCCCGACCTGCCGAAGCTCGTGCCGCTGGCGACCACCGAGGACTTCGAGAACTATATCGATCGGCTGCTGGCGTTCGGCGAGTACGCCGACGGCAACGTCGCCCTGCTCCGCGAAGGGGTGCGGCAGGGGTTCACCCTCCCGGCCGTGATTCTTGAAGGCTGGGAGGCCTCGGTCGACGCGCACATCCTCGACGACCCAACTGAGAGCGTCCTGTACGAGCCGCTGAAGTCGCCGCCCGCGGCCGTGCCGGCAGAGCAGCACGACCGCGTGCGGCGCGAGGCGGCGGCCGCGGTCTCGGGCGTCGTGGTCCCCGCCTACCGCCGATTCCGCAAGTTCATGACGGAAGAATACCTGCCGAGCTGCCGGACGGCGATCGGCGCCTCGGCGTTGCCACGCGGTCGGGAATTCTATCGGTACCGCGTCCGCCGATTCACCACGCTCGACACAACGCCCGAGGAGGTCCACGCGCGCGGACTGGCCGAGGTGCAACGCATCCGTGGCGAGATGCAGGCCATCATCAAACAGGTCGGCTTCGAGGGGACCTTCGCCGAATTCCTCGAACGCCTGCGCGGCGAGCAACGCTTCTACGCGGAAACCCCCGAGGAGCTGCTCGCGAAGTGCTCGCTAATCCTCAAGCGGGCCGACGGCGAGCTGCCCAAACTGTTCGGCGTGCTGCCGCGGATGCCGTACGGCGTCCGGGAGGTCCCGGCCTACATCGCCCCGAAGACGAGCAGCGCGTACTACATGCGGCCAAGCGGCGACGGCGCAACGGCCGGCTTCTACTACCTAAATACCTACAACCTACCCAGCCGGCCTCTCTACTCGCTCGAGGCGCTCTCGCTACACGAGGCGGTCCCGGGGCACCACCTGCAGCTCGCCCTTCAGCAGGAACTGGAAGGGCTGCCCCCGTTCCGCAAGCACAGCGGCTTTACAGCCTTCGTCGAGGGGTGGGCGTTGTACGCCGAGCGGCTCGGAATGGAGATGGGATTCTACGAAGACCCGTACAGCGACTTCGGCCGCCTGACGATGGAGGTATGGCGGGCCGGCCGGCTAGTGGTAGACACCGGCATCCACTACTTCGGCTGGACCCGCGACGAGGCGATCGCCTTCATGCAAGAGAACTCCGCGATGTCCGATCACAACATCCGCGCCGAGATCGACCGCTACATCGGCTGGCCGGGTCAGGCGCTCGCCTACAAGACGGGCGAGCTCAAGATCCGCGAGCTCCGTGCGGCCGCCGAGGAGCGGTTGGGGCAACGGTTCGACGTCCGCCGGTTCCACGACGTGGTGCTCGGCGCCGGCGCGGTGCCGCTGGACGTGCTCGAAGAAAACGTCCGGTCGTGGGTCGACGCCACGCTCCGCGGGAGGCCTTAGCCCGTGCTACGGCGCGCCGCTGGGAAAGAACCAACCCGCGGCGCCGAGTGCGATGTACAACAGCATCGCGATCGACCAAGCGAGTGTGACGATTCGCGGCGTCTCGTACCCCAGTGCGAACGCCACGAGGCCACTAATCGCCAACAGACCCAGCACCGCGGCGAGCGCCGTGACGCTGAAGTAGCCAAGCAGGCCGAGCGTGACGGCCGCGGCCGTCATGGCGATAAGCACCTCGCCCACTGAGAACTGCAGCCGGGGCATCGCCCAGCCACCGATTGTCTCGTCGCGGGCCTCGTCGCGGGCTTCGTCGTCGGTTCCGCCTTCGTCGCCGTTGTCGGCATCCGTGCCACTGGGCTCGCCGACGCCATCGACCCCGCCAACCGGATCGGCCTTGCGGGCCGCCTCGACCAGCCGTTGGCGTTTGGCGGCCAGCAACGCCTCGCGCTCGCGGTCTCGCCAAGCCAGGTAGCCGTTCGCCGACGCGAGCGCCGCCACCAGCACGAGCAAGAAAGCCGCGAAGCTGCTGCCGATCAGCTGCCGGACCGACAGGAACACGGCAAGCGCCGCCGTGGCCATCAGCATGTGCTTGACCTGGAAGCGGAACTTGAATCCGCTCAGCAGGTCGTCAAGGTCTTCTCGGCGGTGCCGATCGTCGTCGACCTGGTCGATACCGAGATTGGCCTCGGCGAGCAACGCGTCGGCCTTGATGCGGTCCTGCGCCTGCCGATCGATCTCCGGGTCGACCGGCTCGAGTTCGTACTCGCCGGCCAAGAAGTCTTCGTCGGGCTCGTCTCTCGAAAGCCCACCGACGGGCGCCGCGCTGGTAGTGACTGGGCGAGGTCCGGCGACGCCGTCGGTGTCGAGTTCGTAGCCGCCGAAATCTCGGCCGATGCCCTCCCGATTGCCCGGCGTCGGGGCTTGCGGCGTCTCCTCTGCGTCGAACGGTTCCAACTCGAACTCATTCGAGCCCGAGTCGGCGAGCGGTGGCTCGTCGCGATCCTTCGAGTCGTCGTCCTTCGGGGCGTCGTGGGGAGGGCTGTTTGCCATGCCGCCTGGTCCTCGTTCGCTCAGTATCGGCTACGCCCTCAGAGTATACGCCCGGTGGCTCGGATCAAGCGGCGGCGCCCTCGGCGCCACGTCCTCTCCGCCACGCGCGTTGTGAATTCTCCGCCGTAGACTCTTGGCGGGCCGCGTGAGGAGAGTACAACCAAGCGCTCGGCCGCCGCCGCCGCTGCTCGGGGGCCGTCGGTCGTAGCGCCTGCTTCTATGAGGACGACGCTTGCCCAACGGAGCCAGATTGCCGCCTGCAACCCCACAGCCCACTAGACTGCCGCCCCCCGGCCAGCCGCTGGCCGACTTGAGCGTCTTGATGTTCGTCGGCGACATCTACGAGGACCTCGAGCTCTGGTACCCCAAGCTGCGGCTCGAGGAGGCGGGCGCCCGCGTCACGCTCGCCGGGCCCGAGGCGGGCGCCGTTTACGCAGGCAAGCACGGCTACCCCTGCCAGTCAGACGCCGCGATCCGCGATGTGGAAGAAGCGGACTTCCACGGGCTGGTCGTTCCCGGTGGCTTCATGCCGGACAAGCTCCGGCGCGACCCGAAGGTGCTCGCCCTCGTGCGGGCGTTCGCAAACGCGGGTAAACCCGTCGCCGCGATCTGCCACGGGGGGTGGGTCCCGATCTCCGCGAAGGTTTATCAAGGGGTCCGCGTGACCGGTTCGCCCGGCATCAAAGACGACCTCGAGAACGCCGGCG
>JBCCZD010000069.1:0-16387 GCA_039188275.1 Planctomycetota bacterium | reverse complement strand
TTCTCCTGATGCCAAGACATCCCCCATGCGCCCTTAGTAGCTTGGCCGCATTAATCGAATGCTCTCCATAGGCAAACGCCAGCCTAGGGCCGACGACAGCTGCCTCTGAGAGAGTTAAGAAATGCACTACTAACCGGGGCGAGGCGTGATTAAACCTCGCACCGGGGTAACGATTACTACTCTAAGGACAAAAAGAGCTCGGCTGAGGATGTGATCTCGCCTTGGCTGCCGGTTGCACTGCAAACGCTCCGCCAGTACCAAGCACGCACCCTCAGTTAAGATGCCACTCTTGCTTATGCCAAATTGTCAAACAGCCAGGGCCGCAGAGCAACACAGTGCCCGAAGCCCTAAACCGGCAACATCCTGCCGGGGTGCGTATCCTAGGCCTCTAGGACGGGGCGGCCACGCTCGAGTCTTCGTCAGAGGACCCGACAGTTGCTGCCCGCCAACGCGAGTCCCAGATACTACGGCAACTCCAGTGGCCTGTCAAAGGGGCCGACCCGGATTCTTCAAAGAAACTGCCAGCGACGCTGCACGGAGTGCCGCGGTAGCGGACTGATTGCCGGCAAAAAGCCCGCGAGGACTTGCCCGAAAGTTCCAGATGCGGTGGAGACCCAACGCTGGCGCGCTAGCTTCGCGCGAGCGACCTCTGGGGTCTGGAGCGCGGCGTTTGCGCCCCGCAGGGCCAGCAATCCTGTACTTTCCCGTTGCCTCGCGGCGTAGCCCGAGTCTTTCGAGCCGGCTCGATAGCTTTGGGCTTGTCGGCAAGCTCGCGCCGGCAGGGACGATATCGAGTCAATCTGCCGCTACAGCGGGCTACCGTTAGTTGTGCGTCTTGGGCTTGTCGAGTCAGCGCCTGTCCTCGTTGACGTGCATCGACGAATCGGTGGATTCGCCTGCTTCGGTCGCCTTGCCAAGCTTGCCTCGCCTTAGCCCAAACCGCTACGACCAACGGCTGCACGCTCTAGACACCAGTTGTTGGGACCTCGCGGTTGGCTTCACGGCGATCGCCCAAGACGGATTCGTGCCTACACTGAAGGCTCGACTGCTAGGACGGGGCAACCGGCCTCACGGATCGCGCGGTTCATCAGGCTCGCAGCCGTGTCGTCGGGGTGAAGCTGGGCAACGCCCATCTCGGCTTCGAGTTGAAGCTGGTCATCGCCGATTGGCACGGCGCAACCGCCTAAGGCTGCTACCGCCCGGGTGGCAACTCGGTGCGCATCGGCGGCCGTGGCGGTTGGTAGCATGAGCGCGAACTGGCTCTCATCCACTCTGCCAAGGAGGTCCATTTCCCGGAGAGTGTTGTTCAGGAACATCGCCAGCGAATCGAGTGTCAAGAGGGCGACGGCGTCGCCGTACTCTTCCCGGAGTTCTTCGTAGCCAGGGACGCGGATGGCGACGACGCTTAGCGGCTCTCCGCTACGCTCGCTCGCCGAGATGTAGCGTCGCAGTTCTTCAGCGAATCGCGTCCGGTTGGGGAGTCGGTCAAGGGTTCGCGTCGCAACCTTCTCAGCCGCTGGCGCGACGGCTTTGGTAACTCCGGCGCCGCCGACTACCGGCAGGCAATTGGTCCCGTCATGGAGGTACCCGCGGTTGCGGCCAGCGTCCTTTGCGGCGTAGAGCGCCTCGTCGGCTCGCTTGAGCAGACGGTCGCAGTCGTCCGCCGCGGTGACTTGCGCTAGGCCAAAGCTAGCGGTGACGCTGAGCGTCTTTCCTTCGAACTGGATACGGCGGTCGTCGATCGCCTTTCGTGCCCGCTCGACTAAGCCGGTCGCGTCCTTGGCGATTGTCGCCGGTAGGATGATGCCAAACTCCTCTCCGCCGTAGCGGCAGGGGATGTCCATGTCGCGTGCCGCGTCCTCAAGCGCTCGTGCCACGTGCCGAAGCACTTCGTCACCGGCTTGGTGCCCGTGGGTGTCGTTGAACTTCTTGAAGTGGTCGACGTCGAGGATGATCAGTGAGAACGGCGTGGCTTTGCGTGTCCACTCGGCAAAGCGTTGCTCGAGGTGATCATCAAACGCCCGGCGGTTGGCTAGTTGGGTCAGCGAGTCGGTTCGTGCTTCGGACTCGTGCGCCCGGATCTCTTGAGCCTGGGCCTGGATCTGCTCTTCGGCCTTGGCGAGTTTCGACTGAAGCTGCTCGTTGGCCTCGACAATCTTGGCGAGCGCGGCGGTGACTTCTGCGTTCTTCTGCTCGTCGGTGCCCTGCTTGGCCGCTTCCAGGCCCGCTGTGATCTCTTCGACGCGGCTGTTGTGTTCGCCGACGTCGGTCGCGACGCCGCTCGCCAAATCACGCAAGCGGCTAGACGCCATCGCGGTGCGTTCGGCCGCCAGCGCTTGCTCCTTCGCTCCTTCGGGATCAGCCAAGGCCTGTTCCTTGGACGTGCGCGGCTTGGAGCCGAGAAACCATGCGCCCGCGGCGAAACCGACTGCCAGCGCGATGCCGGCGAACATCAGATTGATCACGATCAGCGGAAGCGTCGATGCGGCGCCGTCCATAGGAGAACTCGTTCTAGCGGGTGAGGGCGTTTGGGGCTGGGGCGTCGAATCGCCTTCGAGGCGGGTGGGAAACTACACAACTCTTCACATTTCCACGGCTAGCCTCGGCGCGTTCGACAGTCAAAAAGAGCTTGCGGGATGCTTGGGGGCACGCCTCACGACGGACATCAAGAGACAAATTCCGATCGCGGGCGCATGACTGTACCGAGGGGCGCGATGAGTGGGATTGGGGGGGCGCATCCGGCCAACGACGGCGACCGCCGCGGCTGACGGCAAGCCGAAGCCGTGTGCCGCCAAGCACAGACCTATGTTTTAGGCGAGCACGAGTCCGCCTGAGACGGCGGTCGCGAAGGCCCGCCCCTTAGCCAACGTGAAAGAGACCCTTGGCCGCTGTCGATCATCCGCCGCTCGACCCCGCGATCCGTGCCGCCAGCGGCGCCACGGACGGGCTGTGGGAGTGGGACGCGCGGACAAGCTCAGCTTGGTACTCCCCTGCCTTCGCGGCGTTGCTGGGCCTCGGTGAGCCGGGTTCGGCATGGCAGGGGCGCCTTGAGGACTGGCAGTCGCTGGTGCACCCGTCGGACCGCGATCATCTGGTGGCGGCCCTCGAAGCGTGCGCCAAGTCGGGCGAGGCGATCGACGTCTCCTACCGGCTGCGGTCTCCAAGCGAGGGCCATCGCTGGTACCGCACCCGGGCCGCGCGTTGCCGCGACGCTTCCGGCGAGCCGCATCTCGTGTCGGGCGGTGTTCAAGACATCCATTGCTACCGCGTGGCGGCCGACGCCGCGCGTGAGCGCGAGCAGCAGATCATGCAGCGGCAGCGGATGCAGGCGGTCGACTGCCTGGCGGGTGGGATCGCCCACGAGTTCAACAATGTGCTCCAGGCGATTGGCGGGTACGTGAACTTCGCCCGGGACGCACTCGCCCCGGGGAGCGAGCCGCACGACGACCTGACGCAAGCGTTAACGGCTGCCGACCGTGCGGCGAAGCTGACAAGGGACCTGTTGGTCTTCGCCCGAGCGGAAGACAACGACCAAACGCTTACCGATATCCGCTCGGTCGTAAGCGGGCTTGTCGAGCTGCTGGGGCCGGTGATCGGCGCCGACATCGACCTTAGCATCGGCCTCCCCGACGCGCCACTCGTCGTCGAGGCCAACGCGGTTGAGCTGAAGCAGTCGCTGCTAAACCTGTGCATCAACGCCCGTGACGCGATGCCGGGGGGCGGGCAGCTACGGCTGGCGGCTTCGCGGTTCGTCGTTGGCGAGTCGCCTGGCGGTCGGTTCCATGACCTCCGCCCCGGCGCCTACTGCCGGGTGGTAATTTGTGACACCGGGCGGGGCGTCCAGCCGGAGCTACTTGGGCAACTATTTGATCCCTTCTACACAACCAAGGACGCGGGCACGGGCGCCGGGCTCGGGTTGGCGGCCGTCTACGGCTTCTGCCAGCGCAGCGGCGGGCTCGCCACGGCGTTCAGCGACGGGCCCGGCGACGGCGCTGCGTTTAGCCTCTACCTGCCATTGAAGGAGCAGGCCATGCCTGAAGAAGCCGAAGCGCTCAATCAGCAGGCGGAGCAGACCGTCTTGCTGGCGGAGGACGACCCGCTGGTGCAAGACGTCGCTCGGCGTATGCTCGAGTCGGTCGGATTCCGCGTGCTAGTCGCCGGGGACGGCGAATCAGCCCTAGAGACCTACATCGAGAATGCCGCGCAGGTCTCGGTCGTCTTACTCGATGGGGTGATGCCCCGCAGAAACGGGCGCGACGTGTTCGAGGCAATCCGACGCCTGCAGTCTGGGGTGCCCATCGCTTTCCTAACGGGCTACGACCCCGGCGCACTACAGGCGCAGTCACTCGGATACGCAGCCGACGCCGTGATCGCCAAGCCGTTTGACAGGCCAACCCTGCTGTCGACTGTGCGTTCGCTCTTAGCCGCCACCGGTTCTGCGGCGGCGAGCTGAACGCGTAGCCCCTGGTCCGCGGTCCGCCGCCCGACGAAACAACCGTTCCAATATGCACCGCATCCTTGTTGTCGACGACGAGCCGCAGGTCCGGGACCTGACGAGCCGTGCGCTACGCAAGTGCGACTTGCGGTGCGACACGGCCGCCGACGGCGACGAAGCGATGCACCGCTTTGAGCTTCAGGCCTACGATACCGTGGTCACCGATCTCCGGATGCCGCGCAAGCACGGGCACTCGCTGGCGGTCGAGCTGTTGGGCAAGCCGTCGCCCCCCAAGGTGATGGTCGTGACGGGGCTGGCGGACCCCCGCTTGGTGCGCGACCTTATCGGCCGTGGCGTCGAGGACGTGCTGCACAAACCGGTCGACTACGACGTGCTGGCGATGAAAGTCCTGGCAATCGCCGAGAAAAGCGCCCGCGACGCCCCCCGCCCCTCGGCGGTCGGGTTGGGGGCGGGGCCGAAGTCGCCTGCCCAGATCCTCAAGTCGATCGAGAAATCGCTCGTCGAGCTAACCGACATCTTCGACGATTCGTTGGCGGGGGTGTTCGAATTTGATGATGAGCTAAACGAGCCGCCGAAGTCGGTGTCCGACTTCATCACCCGGTTCGGGCTGCAAGAGGAAGAAGACGCGACCATTCCTAAGGAAGTCCAAGAAGCAAGGGCCAAGGAGCGCGTCCGTTGCCACACGTCGGCCGTCGCCGTCCCGGTGACGCGTCGCTTCGCCCCCGACGGCGAACCCTTCCGCGTCGCGATACGTGACGTGTCGGAAAGCGGGATCCGCCTGCTGCACACGCGGGCGACCAACGCCAAGTACCTGGCGTTAAGCTGGAACGCCGAGGCGCTGCCGGCCACGGAGCTGCGTGTTGTTGCGAAGCTGATGCGGTGCAAGCCGCTCAGCCCTTTCTACGACATCGGCGGCCAGTTCGTGATGGCTGACTAGCACGTGTGGGCGGTTGGGCGCGGCGCTGGCGGCCAGTGGCCAGTGGCCAGCGGCGTTTACGCGAAGCGAGAAGTGGTGCTGAGCGAAGCCGCAGCCTTCTACCGTGAGCCCGAACCCGAAGGCAGCGGCGCCGGGTTGGTCGGCATCATTGGCGCCGACGACGAGAAGGATGGCTGCGAGTAGACCGGGCCGCTGTAGCCGTCGGTGTACGTCGGCTCGCTGTAGGAAGTCCCGCTATACGCGGGCTCGACGTAAGCCGGCGTTGTGTAGCCGCCGCAGTCGCACCCGCCGCAGGGGCCGGGCGGGCAGGCGTTGCGAGACGCGCAACCGACCGCCGCAACGGCGATCAAACCCAAGGTAGAAGCAATCAACGGCCGCGTCGTAGCCTTCAACATCGCGGGGACCTTCCTGTTTCAAACCCAGTCGGCCGCCTTGCGGAGTGGAAACGGGGCTCGGACGAGCCCGCCGGTGCGGCCTACTAAGAGGTATCGGCGCAAGCCCGCCAGCAATTGTGTGAGCCCGGCCACGTGAAGAAGACACGGGATTTTCGCGTCGTGCCACGTGCCGGGGAGGCGCCGGGCGTACGGGACTTCCCGCCGAACATCGCCTGCTCGCCCGTGCCCGCACGCGGCGGGGCCCTTCAGCGACGTCAAGGGATCAGGCCGAGGCCGGCAAGCCGCTCGGCGAGCGCCGCCGCGTAGGCGGGCGCCCAGAGCGCCCCCTTCGCTCCCAGCCCGTTGATCCAAGCCACGCGTGGTTCCGAGGGAGACACTTCCGCGACCGGGCGGCGGTCGCTCGTTGCGGGACGGACCCCCGCCTCTTGGGCATCGACGCGAAATGGCACCGGGCTCAACCGCTTGAACAGGTCGGTGAGCTCGCACAGCCCAGCTCTGGTCGGCCTGGAGTCGAGTGGGTCCCACGAGTGGGTGGCGCCAACGCGGTACTTGCCCGTGTCCACGCCGCTTTCGGGCGCCACCCAGACCCCACCGTGCGTGACCGTCTCCAACGCGAGCTCTGGCGCATCGATCGTTAAGACTTCACCCTTCGCCGGCGCGAGCCGGAGCGGCGCCGACCGCCTAGGAGGCGTCTTGCAGTAGCCTTGGCACAAGGCGACGCAGCGTGCGAAGACCTCGATCTTCCCCGCACGCACGCCCATCGAAGAGACTTCGACATCCGCGTCCGGGTTGACCTCAGCCCGCAAGTAGCGGCCTGTCGCGGCGAGCCAGGCACGCGTCGCGGCGAGGTACTCGGCGGTGTTCAGGCGGGCGGCGGCGTTGAGCCAGCACGCCGCGCCGGGTGGAGTGACCTGGGCGGGTAGCGATGTCGGGTCGACTCGTCCGAGGTGACCGGCGTACCGCGGGTCATCCAGCCGCATGCCGAGGCGTTCCTGCTCCATTTCACTTGGCAGCAAACGGAGCGCGCGGCGCCGCCGGAGGAAGCGCCGACCGGTTTTGGCCTCCGCCGCCAAGTAGAGGGCCTCCGCCGCTGCCCACAATCTCGGCCAGCCGGGCGTCATCGCCAGCCGTTTGCCTGTGATCGGTGTAATCAGCCCCGCTGCCACTCGCGACGCCGAGGGCCGTCCCCAATCGTCGGTACCGCCACGGTCCACAACAACAAACGACGCCCCCCGCTCGGCGAGCACCCAGGCGAGAGCGGAGCCCGCCAGCCCCTGGCCAACAATCAAGACATCGGTTTCGACCATGCGGCCAGGTCCGCAAAGAGCGCTTCTGCCGCTGATAGGAGCGACCACAGCCGACCCGCGCTCAAATAACCGCGACAAGGTGGCCGAGGAGGGACTCGAGCCCGCGTGGAAACTACCTTCCGCCGGTTTTCAAGTCCACGGCCGGGCCGGAGGAAAAGCAGACTACTCACAGGACACTTGCGTGGAGGCTCGGGAAAAAACTCCTTCACGCGTAAAGAGCAGGGGGCTCGCAGGGTGTCCGAATCGCCTTCGCGTGGCCCCGCGGGTTTCAGATTTTGCGTCAGACTTATGCGTGGTTGAGCGACAGCGCTGCCAGTCATCAATCGTCTCAGCGACGCCTCAGAGTGTCGGACCGACGCAGGTTCGCGCGGCCCCTGAAATCGGTTCCATCCGCGTGTACCGCGGGTGAGACCTCTGCTCTGGACCAACAACGGGGCTCGCGGGCGGGTGCTTTCCTGTCAATTCCAAGGGTTTTGGCCTAGCCCCTCCGCAGAGCAGGAGCTGAGGTCCGGTTTGCCGACCCACGGAGAACAGCGATGGACCAAAAAGAGGGTGGATTCAAGGAAACACTCTGCCTGGCCAGAGCGTGCTGACGTTAGTCGTAGCGGTTTGGTCGTAGGCGAAGAAAGCCTGGCAAGGCGACCGGAGCAGGCGAATCCATCGATTCGTCGATGCAGGCCAACGAAGCCAGGCGCTGGCTCGACAAGCCCAAGACGATACGACGAACGGTAACCCGCTCTAGTTAAACGTTACTGTGCGAGCGGCAACGCCACCGGCAATACCCCAAGAGAGGATGATTGCAAGAACCACAACGAGCATCGGCTCTCGTGACCTTTCAAGGCCCGCGTAGTCTCGAGTTGCACGAACTGCGACTTCCCAAGTTCTGCCGCCAACCAGAATCGATTCCGAGCGTTGATGCTCGATCAGTCCCGAGTCGCCGGCGTACTCGGCGAGCTCCTTACTCTCCCACAACCGGTCGCCGGACTCATCCGTCAGCCGCAGCGTCAACCCCGCCGACTTCGTTTGCTGCAAGGCCGCGGCGACAACGTCGCGCACCCGGTAGACGCCAACGATCAGCCCCTCGGCATCGCCGGCCGAGTTCTCTGCGAGCGTTGCGATTGAGAACACCGGCGTGAACGCGAGAAAGCTGGGCGTCGCGTTCGTGTCTTGAACGAGGCTGATCGGAGCCGAGATGATCGTTCGCCGCTCCGCTAGCGATCGCGTCAGCGCCGCGTGGCGGGTGAGGTTCGAGCCGAGGTCGAAGCCGAGCGCCTGGCGGTTGGGCGCCTCGGGCTCGGCGTAGAGGACGGGGTAGTAGGCTTCCGCTTCTTCGGCCGGGCAGAACTGCCCGAATTGATTCTTCCATCGGATTCGGTAATCGACCAAGCCTTCTGCTGCCGCCTCTTTTTCGTGCCGATTCCGATCGCCTGCGGGCACGCGAGGAACCCATTCCAAGGCGGCGATCGCCGGCTGCAGGGCGACCACCCGCCGGGCGAAGTGGGAGAAGCGGTCCCGCGTGAGGGTTTCGCTCACCATGACGTGCGTCGCCACAGGGTCTAGCAGCGTCAGCTGGATCTCGGCTTGCCGCTGGATCGCGGCGACCTGTTCCGAGGCGACCCGATCAAACCGCTCTATCATCCCTTGGCGTTCGGCGGACTGGAGTCGCCAAGCAACGGCAAACGATAGCAAAGGGCCGAACAAAACGATCGTCAAGCAAACCCGGGAGACGCCGACATTCCGCTGCCGCCAGCGATTCACGCGATGGAACAAGCCCTGCGCGCTGGCGTTGATCGGTTCGTGCTGCTGAAACCGGCGGAGCTCGTCCGCCACCTCGCCTGCCGATGCGTACCGCTGCCGTGCATCTTTCTCCAAGCACTTGAGGCAGATCGTTTCCAGGTCGACAGGGACCCGCTGCCGGACCGATGAGGGCGTCTTCGGGTCCCGTTCTCGAACTTGCAGCAGCGTCTCGACCGAGGTCGCTCCCTGGAACGGGGGATCGCCCGTCAGGAGTTCGTACAGCACCGCGCCGATCGCGTAGACATCGGTTGCGGGCCCCAGCTCGGCGTGCCTGCCGGCCAACTGCTCGGGCGCCATGTAGCTTGGCGAACCGATGACGTCTCCCGTTCGGGTCAGCCCCGAGTCTCCCCCCATCTGTTTCGCGAGCCCAAAGTCGCTGATCTTTAGCGTGCCGTCGTCGGTGAAAAGGACGTTGGCGGGCTTCAGGTCTCGATGAACAAAGCCGCTGTCGTGCGCGGCCTGGACAGCCGTCGCGATCGCCTCGGCCACCCGGGCGATCTCGACCCATGAGAGCGTTTCTCTCCGCAGTCGGTCGCGGAGGCTGCCCCGCTCGGCGTACTCCAGAGCGAGGTAGGCCAAGCCGTCGTGTTCGCCGACGTCGTAGATCTCGATGATGTTGGAGTGCTTGAGGCGTGCGGTCGCCAAGGCTTCGGCCCGGAATCGTTCGGCTCGCGTTCCGTCGGGAAGGCGCCTAGTGTCGACGACCTTCAGTGCGACCCTGCGGTCCAATCGCTCTTCGACCGCCAGGTAGACGACGCCCATGCCGCCTTGCCCGATCTCCTCGACCACCTGATAGCCGGCGATGGACGGTAGGCCCGACGACCCTTGGTTCGACATGCTGTCGGCGCGGCTGGGCGTCGGTATTCTGCCGTTTCCGCCGCCGCTGGAAGGTTGCAGCTGAGTGAGCGAAGAGCTGTTCTTCAATCGCCGCAAGAAATCGTCGCGCTCTTCGCGGTAAGCGCCCGCGCGAGGTTGCCGGGCGTATAGGGTTTCGGGCGTCGCAGTCATCCGCTCGAGAACCTCCTGGCAGGCGACGCAGCAGTCGACGTGCTCGGCGGTCTGGTCGCGTGCCGCCGGCTTGAGCTCATCCTCGACAAGCCAACGCAGGACGTTTTCCGACGGGCAGCGCATCCGTCACTCCCGCCGAGTCGAGCGGTCGAGCGCTCGGCTGGACTCGAGGCAGCGGACCTCTTCCTGCAGCATCCGCTGCACTTGGCTCTTAGCCGTGTAGACCGTGGCGACTTTCATCTGCAGTTGTTCGGCGACGGCCGCGGCGGCGACTCCCTCGAACGCGGTCATCTCAAACGCGCGCCAACGCTCAGGCGTGACACGCAGCCGCACGCCTGCCTTCGCCTGCTCCAAGACCTCGGCGTCGAACGCGTTCCCCAACCGTTCGAACAAGTCTTCCCTTGCTTCCACCCCGTTGAGCCGCGAGAGGACAACGCTCCCGCCAGCGGCGACGTCCATCCGACGCATCGATTGACCTAGGAAGTCGTTCAACGCGTTCTTGGTCACCGTGTGGAGCCAGCCGCGGAAGCTACGGGTGGGGTCGTACTCGAATTGCTGGAGGCAGGAAGCCATCTTGAGCAGCACATTCTGGGTGACGTCTTCGGCGTCGGCGGTGGGCAAACCACGGTGGCGAGCCCACGAGTACACCTTTGGGCCGTAGCGGTCGACGAACTCCTCCCACGCCGACTGGTCGGTCGGCAGGCAGCCGACGCGGCCCAGCAGGCTCGCACTCGTTAAGGAATTCGCTTCGGCATCCATGAAGGGCTACTGCGTTTCGAGGCGGAACCTGCGGCCAAACCGTCCATTTTAGTCGAATCGCGCCCGTCGCAACGAGGAGCCGGCATTTCTTGGGGAATTTGGCCAATTCACCCGTAGATCGACGCTTTGCCACGGGTAGTGCCCTTTGACCTGGGCCTGCGGCCCTCTCTCTCCCCGCCTGCGCTTCTCGAATCTGCACGGTTACCCAACATGACTCGCCGCAAGAAGCAAACCGCCCGCAGCCGCCGGCGCCACGTCCGCCGCCTTGGAGCCGTCCAAGGCCTCGAACCGAGGCTGATGCTCACGACGATCAGTGTCACCACTACTGCCGACGTGATCGACGCCAACGACGGGGTCACCTCGCTCCGCGAGGCGGTGATCCAGTCGAACAACACCACCTCCGGTGACGTCACCATCAACCTCCCTTCGGGAGTCTTCGGGCTCACCCGAAGCCAAGGCGGCGAGGAGTTTGCCCAGACCGGCGACCTCGATATCCGCCGCAGCGTGACGATCGTCGGCAACGCACCTCAGAACTCTCTTGCTGACTTTACGATCATCGACGGTCTCGAAGACACGGTCATCTTCGACATCCTTGGGTCGGGACGGATCGACGTCACCTTCGAGAACCTGACCCTGGTCAACGGCCGCGGCCGAGGCGGCGCGATCCGGGCGCTGCCCAACGGCGGAACGGTCGAGGTGAACAACAGCATTCTGAGTCACAACGAGTTTCGTGGCGCCGGCAGCGACGACGCCCTCGGCGGCGCCATCTTCATCAACGGCGGCACGCTGATCCTCGACAACACCGATGTCGAACAGAACACGGCCAAGGGGAGCCGCGGCGCCGCGGACTCGGCGGACAACAACGTCGATCAGGGCGGCGACGGCACGCAGGCGCGCGGCGGCGGAGTCTACGCGATCAACACGGACGTGCTTGTTCGAAACGGCTCGAACATCCGCTGGAATGAGGCTCGCGGCGGCGACGGCGGAACCGGGGAAATCAACGGCGGCAACGCCGAGGCGGGCATCGGCGGCGGCATCTACCACAACGGCGGCACGCTGACGATCATCAACAGCAGCGTCTACGGCAACCTGGCCGCTGGGGGGGCCGGCGGCAACGCGAACGAGAACGACGGCGGCAACGGCGGCAACGCCTTTGGCGGCGGCATCGCCGTGCGTGCAGAGACCTCGGTGGTGACGATCACCTCGTCCCTGATCTACGACAACCGCGCCAACGCCAGCCGGGGCGGACACGCGAGAAGGGATGACAACCAACACGGAGATGGCGGCGAGGGGGGCAACGCCCGGGGTGGCGGCATCTACACTATCGCGCCCGAACTGATCATCACCGACTCGGAGTTCGGCGAGAACTTCGCCCGCGGCGGAGCGGGCGGCGATTCGACGCGGAGCGTGGCGGCCGACGGCGGAACGGCCACCGGCGGCGCCATCGATGTCGATACCGGCGCGACCACCGTCCGCATCGTCGGTTCGCTCGACTTCCAGGGCGAGGTCGATCTCGAGAACCCCGACCTGTCGACCGCCACCTACACCACCTCGTTCATCGGTAACCAGGCGATCGGCGGTGACGGCGGGGTCAAACGCGAGACAACGGAGGGGGGCGCCGACGCCGGCGATGGCGACTACGGCCGGGGCGGGGCGATCCGCACCGCCGGCGGCACGCTCGAGGTCGACGGGGTTCTGTTCCTGGAGAACGTCGCTCAGGGCGGCTTCGGCGGCGCCGGGGATGTCTACCTGGAAGACTCGGATAGCGAACTGCGGGCGGGCACCCACGGCGGCGACAACGGCGACGCCTCGGGCGGCGCCATCTACACCGCCAGCGACCTGACGCTCAGCGCCTCGTCGCTGGTCGGCAACATTGCGGCGGGCGGCGGCATCCGCACCGAGACCGAGGGCGCGAGCGTCGGCGCCGAGACCGAGGCCCGCGTCGCGGGCGGCCAGGGGGGCGTCGGCCGCGACGGCCTGGGGCTTGCGGGCGGGGACGGCGGCAACGCCGCCGGCGGCGCGGTGTTCGTCGACGACGCCGACGCCACGATCACCGACAGCGGACTGACTTCCAACTCGGTGATCGGGGGCATCGGCGGACAGGGCGGCACGGCGATCGGCATCACTGAATCCACGGAAGACCGCGGCGGCCGGGGCGGCGATGGCGGCGACGCCAAGGGCGGGGCCGTCGCCGCGGTGCTCTCGTCGGCTAATGAGGTGACGATGAACGCGTCGATCCTCGCCGGGAACAACGTGATCGCCGGGCAGGGCGGCTTCGGTGGCTTCGGCGCCTTTGTCGGCAACACGGTGGTCGGCGGCGACTATTCTAGGGGTGGAAACGGCGGGGTGGGTGGCGACGCGCTCGGCGGCGGCTTGTACATCGAGAACCTCGGCTCGTCCGCGAGCGACGCCGAGGTCGCTCTCGATGGCCTGGTGATCAGCGGCAACCGCGTGGTCGGAGGCGACGGCGGCGACGCGGGGCACGGCGGATCCGGTGGTAAGCGATCCGTCGGCGCCAACTCGCAAGGAACGATCATCACCTCGCAAGGCGGCAACGGCGGCAACGGCGGCCGCGGCGGCGACGCGTCCGGCGGAGGTGTCGCGCTCCGCTCCACCGTCGCCACGATCACCGACACGACCATCGACGCCAACGTCGTGAGCAGCGGATGGGGCGGCGAGGGCGGCCTTGGAGGCAGCGAGAACTTGATCGGGTCTCTGTTTGGTTTCCCGTTGAAGTTTCTGACGCTTAGTGGAACCTTTCAGGCGCTGCGGGGAGGACATGGCGGCGACGGCGGCGACGCTGGCGACGCCTCGGGGGGCGGTGTTGACGTGGCGGGCGGTTCGCTCGATCTCACGACCTCGACGATCTACAACAACATCGTCCTAGCCGGCGATGGCGGAATGGGCGGGATCGGCGGCGTAGGTGAACTCCGAGGCGGCGACGGTGGCGATGGTGGAGACGCCGGCGAAGCTATCGGCGGCGGTGTCAACAACGATGGCGCCGTGCTCGTGGTCACCGCCTCGACAATTGCTGGCAACGTCATCAACGCCGGCAGCGGCGGGCAGGCGGGCGATGGAGCGCGAGCGAAAAACTTTGGAACATTCACCGTTGAGGAAGAATTGACCTATCAGCGAGCGGCGGCCCGTTTGCCGGTCCTCGACACCGCGGGCGAGTTCTTTACGGGCACTTCGACGGTGGTGCTGTCCGCCGACGGCGCCGCCTTCGACCCTTCGCTCTCCGAATTCACGGTGGACGATCCCGACCTCGCCCTTGGCGATACGGCCATCGATGTACTGAACGACGGCGCCGTCGGCGCCGCAATCGCGGTCGGGACCGGGATCGGGCTCGGGGCGGCGGGCGCAGCGGCACAGGTCGCGGTCATGAGCACGGCGACGATCACCTTCGGCTCGGCCGCCGCCGCCGGCGGGGCGACGGTGGGCGGTTTGGTCGCCGTGTCGGCGCTGCCCGTGGCCGGCGTGGCGGGACTGGCGGCGGTGGGCGTGGTAGTGGGCGTCAAGATCATCGTCGCGCTGTCCAGCGGCGCGAGCTTTGCTGACGCGGTCGATTTCGCCATCGATCCGCCCGATACCGGCAGTGGGCCCAACCTAGCCGTCCTCTTCGGCGGCGGGATCGATGGCGACGACGACGAGGAGCAAGAGATCATCGAGTCCAACGTCCTGGGCGACGGCTCCAACGGCAGTGAGGGACAAGCGGGGCGGCTCGCCGGCAAGGGGATCGCCGGCGCCGTGACCCTCTCGCGGAGCCTCATCGCCGACAACGCCGCTCGCCGCCGAACAATTACTGCTGAGTTGATGCCGGTCGAGCCTGGCGAATTGATGATCGTGATCGGCGGCGGCTTTAACCTCCAAGGTCATGTCGAGGTCGACCAGCAAGTGGTCGAGATCACGGGGGTTGCCGATATCGAGGGGGAAACGCTCAACAGCGACAACACGAACCTTATTGGCTCCGCGACGTTCATCAATACCAGCGACCTCCAGGGGACGCCAAACAGCCCGCTCGACCCGATGCTGCAACAGGGGCTCGGCGCCCACAGCGCCGGCACGCCGACCCTCGCCCTGCTCGCCGGCAGCCCGGCCCGCGACGCAGTCTCCGTCAGCGGGTCGGCAACCTCGCAGAACGAGTTCGTTTCCACCGGCACGACCGAAATCGGCGCGTGGGCCGGTCCCGCGGCGCCGGCGCTGGTCGGCGACTTCAACGCGGATGGGTCGGTCGACGCGGCGGACTACACCGTCTGGCGCGACGCGCTAGGCGACACGGTCACGCCCTATTCCGGCGCCGACGCCGATGGCGACGGTCAGATTGATGTCGACGACTACCAGACCTGGAAAGCCAACTTCGGCAATCGGCTCGCCCAACCCCTAACCGGCGACTTTAACGGCGACGGCGCCGTCGACACGGCTGACTTCACTGTTTGGCGGGACACGCTCGGCGACTCGGTGACGCCCTTCACCGGCGCCGACGCGGACGGCGATGGCGAAATCACCGCGGCCGACTACGAAGCATGGCGCGAAAACTTCGGCGCGACCGCGTCCGCCGCCACACCGTTCACCGCCGCGGCCGCGAGTCAGTCACTCAGCACCGCACCGGAATACTCCACGGCGCCTGCGATATCGGTCGCATCAGGTGCTACCAATTCAGACAAAGACGACGCGTTCAGCGATCTCGCAGCGACCGGCGAGGCCTCCATGCCGCCGGTGACCCTACCGACCCAGGCGGGCAGCCGGTCAGAGTCGCCAGCCGAGGCGACCCCGCACCTAAGCTCGGCCCCATTCGGCCTCGGTGACCATCTGTTGCTCCTAGCACGGGATGCGAACTTCGAAATCGAAGCAACACAAGCAGGGGTCTCAGCCGCATCCGACGACCAACGAGAACCGTCGGAAGAAGCCGCCGAGGAAGCCTTTGCCTCAACAGCCTGGCGAGACAACTTCTTCTCCCATCCCCCTGGCCAACTTCAGCGAAAATAGACGCGAACAACCAACGGGTTGGACGGGATACCTCGCAACGCCGAAACCTGCCGAGGTTGCGTCCACTTCGCGGGCTTCGGATGTCGGACAACTCGCCCAGGTGGCCCCCACCGAACGCTGATTGGCGGATTCTGTGCAGGTCTCAAGCGACATCCGCCAACGGCCTCCTGCAGCAGGGGCACGGTCGATCAAAGCCCCTCACGGCGGTTGCGGATTGGCCGTGGGCTGAGATTGGTTACTCTGAAGCCGCACTTTAAGGTCACCGACCTGTAGTTGCGGATTGGCCGTGGGCTGAGATTGGTTACTCTGTTCGGTCAGGTCGTCCAGCGTCTTCGCTCGTTGCGGATTGGCCGTGGGCTGAGATTGGTTACTCTTCACGGCGTGTTCATCGACGATTGCCTTGTGTTGCGGATTGGCCGTGGGCTGAGATTGGTTACTCTGTGTGGACCGTACGAACACAGCCCCAGATTGTTGCGGATTGGCCGTGGGCTGAGATTGGTTACTCTAGCCTTGGCGATCTGGCCTGATGCGTCGAGGTTGCGGATTGGCCGTGGGCTGAGATTGGTTACTCTGCCGGCCAGCGGGATCCGGCCGAGGCCTCAGTTGCGGATTGGCCGTGGGCTGAGATTGGTTACTCTTTTGAGCCGGAGGCAGTCGAAGCCGGCGCCGTTGCGGATTGGCCGTGGGCTGAGATTGGTTACTCTAGGGCCGATGGGCACCATCCGGTCTGGCAAGTTGCGGA
>JBCCZD010000068.1:0-16544 GCA_039188275.1 Planctomycetota bacterium | reverse complement strand
TTCGTCGTTGACGGAATCACCCCATTCGCCCGACGCGGCGCCGGCGAAATAGTCGCCCGCGTACCAGCCAGCGGTGGCGTCGCCGTTGGCGTTGGTTCCGAGCAGGCCGTCCTCGAATTCAGGGGGCGTTGCGCTCAGGTCAGGGGCGACCGCCCGAAGACGGACTTGATGAGCGAACTGCCCCGGTACAAGCCCCGTGGAGTCAACACTCGACAGCCCCGCGGGGGAAAGGCGGAATCCGCCGTCACGGTCCACATCGACTTCACCGTCGGCCACGCCGTCCCCGTTGAGGTCGTACTCGACCGTCACGTCCGCAAAGTCGCCGTCGTAAGGGTACCGCCCACATTCGTGCAATTTTACACCCTAAGCGGACCGGATGAGACCAGGCGTATTTGTCCGGCGTCTGCAAGAAGGCAGGCCCACCAATGCCATTCACTCGCCAGTAGCGGCAAGCATCGACTCACGTTCGTACCGTGGTCGTGGATATGGCGGCGGCCCAACCAGCTCGACGTCTCGGATTACTAGCCCCATACAGCAGTCTCCACCCCGAAGAATCGACCAGCCGGTTCCACAATGCATGAACTTGTGCTGAAGGACGGATTGCGACTCAATGCTCTCGATGAAGGCTCTTAACGTGAGTGTTCTGGAGGGAAAGACTATGACCTTCTCTGCGTCTTCGGCCGCGAAAGTGAACCACGCACCTACACGAATTGGTCCATCGATGTCACCTGCTCGTCTGCTTATGGCTTCCAATTCAGCCAATGTGCACCGATTCGATGGCAGGCTAACGGTGGTGTCCTTAAGCAAATCCTCCGTCTTCCATGGGTTCAGGTATGCCAGAAGCATAATAACGCCACAGAGACCAATAACTTTTCCAACGAAGCGGCTGCGTTCATTCCGCGGGTTCAGTTTCTTGCATTTATGAGCTATGACCATAGCCCAAGCGGCAAGAAGAATGCACATATATAACGGCTCTAGCACACAGGCCAGCACCGCGACTGTGATAGTGCCAGCGACATACAGAGGGTCACTGCGTAGAATATTCGGAAGGTACTTCATACGTTACCCCCGGCGTAAACGCGAGGCCCAGCGTTACCGGCGGCCTCCGCTGCCGTATCCGCGACGTGCACGTAATCGTCGTTCCCACGCTTCCCGAGCTGCTTCGTTGGCTTCTTGAATCATCTCAGCAGCACGTACTTTCGCATTAGCACGCACCTTGCTCCAAAAGCTCGTTCCATCGGAGCACTGATTCGCGAGCATGAATTTGTACAGCCTACCGAAGCTGTTATTGTACCCGCTGTATGGGCCGATCAAATCGTTGATGCTGACTCCATTGAACCATTCCGTGTCGTGGTCATAGTAAGGCAATCCTACTCCTTCCCGCTCGGCGTTGTGCATCCACTCGTGGATTAAGTCCATTATACCGCGGAGATCATTCTCGAAGGACTCTCGTCCGATTCCGATTCCTGGTATCCACGGATGATTGCGAGAAGAACCGCTGATGATTCCGACACTACCTTGATTGGTCTTGTCGATCGCGTACTGGATGTGCCCTTTGATCGCGTCGTAGTCGGCGTATGGAAATTTGTCCAAGGGCTCGCACGGAGGGTCAATTTGGCTCAGGTGACGTGCCATTTCCAGAAACTCAATCATCAGAGCACGTAGATAATAGAGCCGGGCCCTGTCGTGGGCTCGCTGACGAGCCCACGCAGCGGCGTTCTTTCTGTTCTGCGCAGCCCGCTTCTTGGTCAGACCATCCGGGTCCGTGTAAGCCGGTGGTTGGTTCTCTACGTAGCGAGACTTATTCGCATCGCCTGCCTCAAACCCAATCGGGTCTTCGCTGAGAAAGCGGCCTACTTTTGGGTCGTACACGACAAAGCCTCCTGTTCAAAATAAGCGTCCGAGGCTCGGCTCGGTGCGGATTCAAGTTGGATGACGCTCTTCGAAGCGATGTGCGGCAGACGGTTGCGACGGCGTTCGGCGTGGATGCCGTTCACCCGCTCGAGCTGCTGCCTGGATTCTTTGGCCGCCCACGCTTCCCACGAGAGCATCGGACGTTCTCGCCCCTTCTCGACGGCGACCCCTTTGCCGTTGCGGAGCAGGCGGTAGCTCACGAGGCCTTTGTACTCGTTGTAGACCAAGCTCACCAACGCCTGGACGCCACCACGGTACGGGTTGGCTTCGCCACCCGCGAGCTCGCAGGCGTGGTGGGCCATCTCGATAGCCGCGTCCCAGTGCATCCAATCGAAGAAGCACCGGCATCGGGTCTCGTAGAAGACCGAAAGCTCTTCCCTGGGCGACATCGACTTGAGCAGCCAACCCTCGCGGACGTGCTTCTCAACGATTCGTGAGGGCCACGTGTGATAGTAGCTGTCCGGCCGGACGTTCAGTCCCTCGGAAGTCGATTCGATGTTGAATCGCTCCTCGGTCTGGTCGTCATCCCAGCGGACGAAAAGATGGCCCACTCCCTCAACGAGCCGGAGCGGATAGCGAAGGCGGCGGCCGATGGCGATGTACAACACCGGCATTGTGGCACAGGTTCTACCAACGCCCTCAATAATGCCGTGCAGAAAGTGCAAACGGCTGTCGGTGGCGTCGAAGTACTTTTCCAGCGACTTCTTCGCGTAGGCAACCCCGAGGTCACGCTGCAGCACGGTGACCAAGACCAGCATTCGGAAGTAGGCTTCCGATTCGTGATAATCGCTTGGGTCCGCCTGGAACTTAGGGAGGTACTGCTCTGTCTTTTGGGCAACGAGGCGAGCCCAATCGTCAAGGACGGCGACGTACTTCGGGATATCGAGCCGTTCCGAACCGGGCAGCTTGTCCGCACACTCCAGGTTCACCTCGCCGATGTCGAGCTTGGCGTAATCTTCGGCGGGTAATTCGTGGAAGCGACGTATAGCCCGCAGTCTCTCGATTCTGCCCTGCCCAGCAAGTTTTTCTGGCGACAGCGATTGGGTGAAATTGCCTATGCCGCGTCTTCGGTCTGCAAATATCGGTAGAAAGTTGTCTTGCTGATGCCGAGCGTCGAGCAGATTTCCTTGACGGAGAGGTCCTTATCTCGGTGCATCGAGCGGGCCATCGCCGCTTTCTTGTCGTCCATCACCCGGGGACGGCCGCCCAGCTTGCCCCGAGCACGGGCCGATTCGAGCCCCGCCATCGTCCGCTCGCGGATGAGGTCTCGCTCAAACTCAGCGAGTGAAGCGAAAATATGGAACACCAGCTTCCCGACGCCCGAGGTGGTGTCGATATTCTCCTGGAGGCTGCGGCGTGATCTCGCAGCCCGTCGACAAGCTCTTCAAGCCCTAGCGGTAATCCTCGACGGGGGGTCGCCTGCCCGCCACGACCGTCGCAAACGGCGCCTGGACCATGGAAAAAGGGGGCGGCGCGGCAAGGGCGCCGGCGCCGGGTGGGTTTGGAGCTACCTTTGCGAAACACCTCAGCATCTCTTGAGTCAGCGACAAGCGGGGCAGCCGTCGCGACGCACAACTATGCTTGGCGCCGAAACCCCCGCCCCCAGTTCCCAGCCCGCTTTCCGCCTCGCCCCGGTCGGCTACCTGAGCGAGGGCTACCGCCTAGGGTCCGCGGTGCGCGACCCCGAGGGCGGGGTCCTGCTGCCGGCGGGCGTCGTGATCGACGACTCCCTAATCCGCCGGCTCCGCGCGGACGGCTCGCCTTGGGTTTCCATCGAGCTGGCCGACTGGGAGGCGATCAAGTCACTCCGCGAGGTCGACGCGCAGCGGCGCCGGCGGGCCTCGCTCGGCGGCGGACTCGGGCACAGCCCGGCGACGCGCGAGCTCGACGCCGCGCTGCACGCCGAGGGCTTGCGGGCGCTCGCCCCCGAGGCGGACCCGTTTGCCCGCCGGGTCCAACAGCACGGCGCAACGCCGTACCACCCCAATCTCCAACGGGTGCAGGCCGAGCAGCACCGGGCGACAGTGAACCACGTCAAGCACCTGGTGTCGAGCCTCGACCGGGACCAGGCCGTGGACGGGGAGCAACTGCAACAGGTCTCGCACGGCGCGGTCGAGCAGGCCGCGAAGGACCTGGACCTGTTCGTGAGCCTGGGCATCGATTCCTCGTCGCGGGAAACGCTGTTCGATCACTCGGCGAGCGTCTCGCGGCTGGCGGTGGCGATGGGCGCCCGGCTGGGGCTTGCCGAGCAGTCGCTGGTCGAGCTCGGCGCCGGGTGCCTGGTGCACGACGCCGGCATGCTGAGGATTCAACCGGGGCTGACCGACGCCGCGAGGCCGCTCACCGCCCAGGAGCGCATCGAGGTCGCCAAGCACCCGATCATCGCGACGGACCTGCTCTACAAGAACGCCGAGCGCGTGCCGGTGGGCGTCCGGATGGTGGTCTACCAGATGCACGAACGCTGCGACGGCAGCGGCTACCCCCGCGGCTGCGTCCGCGACGAGATCCACCCGCTCGCCCGCGTCGCGGCGGTGGCGGACTCGTACATCGCGATGATCTCGCAACGGCCCTACCGCGAGGCTTGGACGCCCTACCGCGCCGTCGAGAGCCTGCTGCGGGACACCGCGCAGGGCCTGTACGACCCCTCGGCGATGCGGTCCCTGCTGCAGGCGATCTCGCTCTTCCCGATCGGCTCGCTCGTGCAGCTCTCCGACGGCAGGGTCGCCAAGGTCCGCCGGGCGAACGGCCAGCAGTACGACCGCCCCGTGGTCGAAGCATGGGCGCTCCGCCGCGGGCCACAGTCGCCGGAGCTGGTCGATCTGGCAGCGCAAGACCTCCGCGTACAGCGGTCGCTGGCCAAACTGCGAGACGCGCTGAGAGCCCCACGCTAGGCGATCAACTCCCTAACGACGCGGGCGTGCTCAACGCCGGTCAGCTTCTGGTCGAGGCCTTGGAAGGGGTATTGCAAGCGCTCGTGGTCGATGCCCAGCAGGTGCAGCAGCGTCGCGTGGAAGTCGCGGACCTGAACCGGCGGGGTCACCGGCCCGAAGCCGATGGGGTCGGTCGCACCGTAGCTGAAGCCCCGTTTGACGCCGCCGCCGGCCATCCAGAGGGTAAACGCCTTGGCGTGGTGGTCGCGCCCCACGAACTTCATTTCCCGGCCGCCTCGGTTCTCCCGCATCGGCGTGCGGCCGAACTCGCCGGACCAGACCACCAGCGTCTCGTCGAGCATGCCGCGCTGGTCGAGGTCGGTCAACAAACCCGCCATGGCCTGGTCGATGCCGCGGCACTTGGTCTTGAATCCGCCGTTGATCGCGCCCTGTTCGCTCGTGCCATGTGAGTCCCAGCCCCAGTCGAACAGCTGCACGTAGCGGACGCCCCGCTCCACCAACCGGCGGGCGAGCAGGCAATTGTTGGCGAAGCTCTCCGCGCCCGGCTCGGCGCCGTACAGCCGCTGCGTGGCGGCCGTCTCGTTGTTGATCGCCATGGCGTCGCTGGCGGCCATCTGCATGCGGGAGGCCATCTCGTACTGGGCGATCCTGGTCAAGGTCTCCGGGTCGCCCGTCTCCTCGTGCGTCTGGCGGTTGATGCGGGCGATCGACTCGACCATCCGCGCCCGCAGCGCGGCGTCGATGCCCTTGGGGTTCGACAGGAAGAGTACGGGGTCGCCCTTGCCGCGGCACTGCACCCCTTGGTAAACGCCCGGCAGGAATCCGCTGCCCCAGGCGCTCTTGCCCGCGCTGGGCGCCTTGCCGCCCGACAGCATCACCACGTACCCGGGCAGGTTCTGGTTCTCACTCCCCAGCCCGTAGGTAGCCCACGACCCGATCGACGCGTTGCCGAGCCTCGGGCTGCCCGTATGCACCAGCAGCTGCGCCGGGGCGTGGTTGACCTGGTCGGACTGCATCGTCCGGACGAACGAGACCTTGTCGATAACCTTTTCGAAGTGCGGCAGCCGGTCGCTGATCCACCGGCCCGACCCGCCCGCTTGGTGGAACGGGTAGCAGGAGCCCAAGAGCTGAGGGACGCCTCTCAGGAAGGCGAACCGCTGACCCGCCAGGTACTCCGGCGGGCAGTCCTGCCCGTGGCGCTTCTGCAACTCGGGCTTGTAGTCGAACAGCTCAAGCCCGCTGGGGGCGCCCGCCATGTGCAGGTAGATCACCGCCTTGGCCTTGGCGGGGAAGTGCGTCTGTCGGACCGCATGGGGCTTGGCCGGGTCGATCGCTACCCCGGGGGCGACCGGCGCCCCGGACGACCGGTCGGCCAGCTGACCGCCCAGCCACAACCCGCCCAGCCCCGCCATACCTTCACGCAGGAAGGTCCGGCGGGTGTTGTGGCGCAGTTGCTCGGCGGCCGCTTGCTGGAACAGGTTCATCGCGTTCTTCGTGTCGCGCGGGTCTGGCTCTTGGGCGTCTACCTCGCGGGGGCCGGGCCTCTTGAAGGTCGGGGGCGACGCGGGGGCGGCTTCAGCGCGTCAACGCCGCGTCCAGGTTCAGTATCGCGCTCGCGACGATCACGCGCGCAAAGCCTTCGGCGCTGTCGGCGAGCGCCGCCCCGGCCGATGGGTTCGCCGCGTAGTGCCGGAGCGCCTCGGCGTAAAGCCCTTCGAGCTCGGCAACCACACCCTCAGCCGGCCGTGTGCCGGTCGCGACGCGGTACGCCCACGCAGTGCGGTTGGCAACGCCCACGCCACCCTCCGCCGCCATCCGGTCGGCCAGCCCCTGGGCGAGCTCGACGTACGCCGGGTCGTTCATCGTCACCAGCGCTTGCAGCGGCGTGTTGGTTGCGATCCGCCGAACGGTGCAAACCTCGCGCGTCGGCGTGTCGAAAGTCGTCAGGCTGGGGTAGGCGCTCGTTCGCTTCCAGTAGGTATAAACCGCTCGGCGGAAGCGGTTGTCTCCCGCCGAGGTGACCCAAGTGCCGCCCGAGTAGACGCTTGCCCAGACCGAATCGGGCTGATAGGGCATCACCGGCGGGCCGTACCTCTTCGGCGAGAGCAGGCCCGACGCCAGGAGCGCCTGGTCTCGCACCATCTCGGCGGTCAGCCGGCGGCGTGGACCGCGGGCCAGCAGCCGGTTGCGGGGGTCGCGATCCAGCAGCTCTTTCCCAACGCGTGCGTCCTGGCGGTAGGTCGCGCTGAGGACGATCTCGCGCAAGAGCGCCTTCAGCCGCCAGCCGTGATCGCCAGAGAACCGAACCGCCAGGTAGTCGAGCAACGCTTGATCAACCGGCGCCTCGCCGGCGCCGCCAAAGTCCCCCTCGGTCTCGACCAGCCCAACCCCGAAGAGCCTCGCCCAAACCCGGTTGACCATCGTCCGGCTTGTCAACGGGTTGGCGGGCGACGCGATCCAGCGGGCAATGTCGATCCGCGTCGCGCGGCGTTGAACTCCCCCGGTCACCATCGCTGGCATGCTGCCCGGGACGCCCGGCTGGACTTCACGCCCCTTCGCTAACCAGTTACCGCGTTCGAATACGTACGACTTCCGCAGGAACTCCGCGGGGCGCTCGGACATGACCGGCGCCGCGACGCAGTTGATCGCGCGGCGCTCTGCTTCGAGCTCGGCGATCTTGCCGACGCGTTGTCGGTGGGCCGCGTCATTCAGCAGCTCGGTCCACGCCGGCTCGCTCGACACGGAGAACCTGCCCCGACGGATGACCAGCGCGCCCTGACCTTCGAGGCTGCGGCCGTGCTTGAGCGACAACCGCAGCCGCGTCCCCTCGGGGACGACGAGCGGCTCGTCAAGGAGGAACACCGCGTGCCGGGGGTGAAACAGGCGTGAGTAGGCCGACCAGCCTTGATTGCCGTCGCGCAGCGAGCCGCCCGGGTCATGGACGGGGGTCGGCTCGTCGGAGTAGGCCTCGGCGAAGTACACGGCCCGCGCTGGCGCCCCGGGTACGATCAGCTCGACCGTGAGCTTCGAGAGCACGAAGCCAATCTCCGGCGTCTTGAGCGCCCCTACGAGGTCCCGCGGCAGCGCGTCGATCCGCAACGCCGTCACCAAACCCACGGGCGCGGGGCCTTCGAGCGTGAACCGCGAGTTGTCGGTGATCGTGCCGCTGGCGACCACGTCACCCTCGCCCCCCCGGGTGCTTGCGTCGGGCACGTACGCCAGCTTGGTGCTGCCGGTCGATCGCAGCTTGTCGAACCTCAGCCGGCGCCACTGCCCCGGGTCGGCGTCGCGGGCCGCGACCGACGCGTAGACCTGCCGGCGGAGGCCCTCGATCCGCCGGTCGATCGCTTCCGCCTTGGCGTAGTCCTTGGCGTCGATCGGCGTCGAGAGCTTCGGCAGGTCTTCGTTGACGTCGCTGTCGCGGCTAGTGTTGAAGAACGCCGCGAACCGGTAATACTCTTCCTGTGTGAACGGGTCGTACGGGTGGTCGTGGCACTGGGCGCAGCCGAAGGTCGTCGCCATCCAGACCCGCCAGGTCGTGTTGACGCGGTCGATCACCGCCGCGGTGCGGAACTCCTCGTCGTCGGTCCCGCCCTCGGTATTGGTCTGTGTGTTGCGGTGGAACCCCGTCGCCACGCGATCGGCCAGCGTCGCGTCGGGCAGCAGGTCCCCGGCGAGTTGCTTGATCGTGAACTCGTCGTACGGCATGTCCGCGTTGAAGGCTCGGATGACCCAATCCCGGTAGGGCCAAATGTCGCGGTGCGGGTCCTTCTCGTAGCCCATCGTGTCGGCGTAGCGTGCGAGGTCCATCCATACCGATGCCCACCGTTCGCCGTAGTGCGGCGAGGCGAGCAGGCGGTCGACCACCCGCTCAAAAGCGTCGCGGCGGTTGTCGGCAGCGAAGGCGTCGGCCTCTGCCACGGTGGGCGGGAGCCCGATTAGGTCGAACGAAACCCGCCTGAGCCACTCGCCACGCTGCGCCGCCTGCGAAGGGCGCAGCCCCTCGCGCTGCAAACGGGCGAGCACGTAGCGGTCGATCGGGCTTCTCGGCCACGAGGCGACCTCGGGCTTCGGAGGCTCGCTCGCCCGCGGCGGGACGAGCGACCAGTTCCCCTCCCACTCGGCGCCCTCATCAATCCACGCCTTAACCAACGCGACCTGCCTGTCCGTTAGGGGCGGGCCGTGATCGGCCGGTGGCATGCGGAGACTGCCATCGCGTTCGGCGATGCGGTCGACGAGGGGCGACGCGTCGGCGTCGCCCGCGACGATCGGCGCATGCCCCGAATCGCCCCGCGACAGGGCGACGTCCCTGCGCAAGAAGCTGACGCCCGCCTCTTGCCTCGGGCCGCCGTGACAGCCGAGGCAGTGCTTCGCCAAGATCGGGCGGATGGAGGCGTTGAAGCCGACTGCCTGGGGGGCATTGCCCGTTTCGTGATGGAACGGTCTCGCACCGGGCGTTTCTGCGGTGGGCGCTTCAGCGGTGGCGGGCGGCGCCGACAGACCGGCGACCGCGAAAACAACGCCGCCAAAGAACCATCCAACCCGGTCGGTTGCGGAGCACGTCATGGCGAAACAGGGGTTGTCGCTGGCGCCTGCAGCCTGCAGCAAAACGGCGATAGCCGAGGCGGGAACGCCGAGCGTCTCGATCGGATTCACGCCCGCCGAGCAACCTGCGCAGGGCCGGGGGGGCGTAAGGACGTCGTGAACGCAGAAGGGCGCCAGCAAGACTCCATACTATCCGCCGCTGCTCCGAGCAACAAACACTTGCCGGCTCAGGCGTTTGCTCGGACCGTGCCGCCGCGACACGCGACGGCGGCTGAGCGTGACGACTACTCGGGCTTGAACCCGGGGTTGGGCGTGGGCAAGCGGGCGCCGACTTCCGCACGCCAATCGTCGAGCAACCGTTTCAACCGTTCTAACTCCTGCAGGTTGGTCGCCGCGAGGTTGTTCTGCTCACCGACATCCACCTGAAGATCGAACAGTTCGAGCCGGCCGTCCTCGTACCACTCGATCAGTTTCCAGCGCCCGTCACGAATCGCCGCGGAGGGCGACCCGCCCTGGTTCCCGTAGTGAGGGTAGTGCCAATAGATCGGGCCCCGGGCGACCGCTTCGCCGCGTAGCCCCGCGGCGAAGCTCACCCCGTCGAGGTGCTGCGTCGGGCTGAGCGGCAGCCCGGCCGCTTCGAGGAGCGTTGGGTAGTAGTCGGTGCTGGTCACCACGCCGCTGTGCGTCGAGCCGGGCTTAGTGACGCCCGGCCAGCGGACGATTGTCGGCTCGCGGATGCCGCCCTCGTAGACCCACCCCTTGCCCGCCCGCAGCGGGGTGTTTGACGTCGGGCCGCCACGCGTTGAGAACCCGCCATTGTCCGAAGTGAAAACGACCATGGTCTCCTCGTCAAGCCCGAGCCGGGCAATTGCCTCGAGTACGCGACCGACGGCCGAATCGAGCGACTCGACCATCGCGGCGTAGACCGGGTTGCCCTGCACCCGCCGCACGCGAATCGTTTGGTAATCGTTCGACGCGTCGTCGGCGTAGCGGTCGACAATCCCCAGCGCCGCCTTCTTCTCGCGGTACTTCTTATTGAGCGGCGCCGGCGCCATGAGGGGGGTGTGGACCGTGTAGAACGAGAGGTACGCCAGGAACGGCTGGTCCGGCCGGTCCCGTGTGTGCCCCTCGATGAACCGGCACGCCTCGTCGGCGAGACGCCGCGTGAGGTGCTCGCCGTCGGGCCCGTCCTCCAAGCGGGGGTTCCCGTAGGGGCTGAAGTAACGCCCCTTGCCCTTGGGTTGGCCCCAGGTGCACCCCCCTTTGTTGATGTCAAAGCCGTGGTCCTCCGGCCAAGACCCCTTGGGGCCGAGGTGCCACTTGCCGGCGAAGAAGGTCTTGTAGCCCGCCCCGCGGAGCGCCTCGGCGAGGGTCGTCTCGTCCTTCGGCAGCCGATCGGCGTACGGCGCCGGCAGCAGCTTGGTGTTGCGCCGCCAGCCTCTGGGCTGCAGGGCGCCGAAGTAATCGGTCGTCGCCAACCGCGCCGGGTACTTGCCGGTCATGATGCTCGCCCTGGTCGGGCTGCACACCTGGCACGCGGCGTAGGCGTTTGTCAGCCGTGCGCCCGTGGACGCCAGTCCATCGATGTTCGGCGTCTCGTAGAACGTGCTGCCAAAGCAGCCGACGTCGGCGTAGCCGAGGTCGTCGACCAGAAAGAACACGATGTTCGGCGCCGCCGCGGCGGGAGCGCAAACGTACAGAATCAGTAGGCTAGCGGAGATACGCATAGGGCGCCCTTATCGCAGGCGGGAGGGAAGAGGCCGGGACGCGACGCAGCTAGTATACGCAGCCCGGCGCCGCGTCGTTACCGCATCGCCGCGGGGTCGCGGAACCGATACCCGATGCCGCGGACCGTCTCGACGAGGTCGGAATAGCCCCGCAGCTTCTTGCGCAGGGCGCGGATGTGGACATCGATCGTCCGCTCGAGCACCAGCGAGTCGCCCCCCAACGCCGCGTCGATCAGCTCGCTGCGGCTGAAGACGCGGCCCGGCTGGCGGATCAGCGCTTCGAGCAGGCCGAACTCGCTCGGCGTGAGGTCCAGCACCTCCTCGCCGGCGGTCACGCGGTGGCGCTCCCGGTCGACCAGGATGCCCTGGCTTACCAGGACGGAGTTGTTCGGCGCCGCGCCCTGACGGCGGCGCGTCAGGGCCCGGATCCGCTCCAACAGCACCTTCACGCTGAACGGCTTGGTGACGTAGTCGTCGGCGCCGACCGAAAAGCCCGCGACCTGATCGGTCTCCTCGGATTTCGCCGTGAGCATCAACACCAACACGCCGTGCGTGACGGGGTCGGCCCGCAACCGGCGGCAGATCTCGAGCCCGTCGATCACCGGCAGCATCAGGTCGAGGACAATCAGGTCCGGCCCCCGCAGCTTCGCCTGTTTCAATCCGTCTTGCCCGTCCTGCGAGACGCTTGTCTCGTAGCCGTCCTGGCGGAGGTTGTAATTGAGCACCTCGGCAAGCGAGCGGTCGTCTTCGATGATAAGGATCTGCGGTTTTGCCATCGCTTGAGAAGACTCTTAGGGGGTTCGTCAATGGCCGAGGCCCGCCGCCCCGGCGCCCACACCGCTAGGGGCGACGCCAGGCTGTGGGCGATGCGGGGTTGATGATGTCGTCCTCGACGCGGTGCCGCGCGATCTCCCCCTCAACCAGGTAGATGACGTCCTCGGCGATATTCGTCGCGTGGTCGGCGATCCGCTCCACGTGACGCGAAGCGGAGAAAAAGTGCAGCGCCGCCTCGACCAGGTCCGAACGCGTCTTCATCACATCGCGCAGCTCGGCGATGACCAGCCGGTTGTACTCGTTGACCTGATCGTCCCGCTCGCAGACGCGGCGGGCCCGGTCGGCGTCGAGGTCGACCAACGCGTCCAGGGCGTCGCGCAGCATCTTGATTGTTAGCGCGGACATCTCCTGGATCGTCGAGGGCATCGCCAGCTCGGGCTGCCCGGCGATGAACTGCATCCGCTCGCCGATGTTGACCGCCAGGTCGGCGATCCGCTCAAGGTCGGCGTTGACCTTGAGCGTGGTCGCGACGCGCCGCAGGTCGCTCGCGACCGGCTGTGCAGAGCCAAGATCTTGAGACACTCCTCCTCGATCTTGACTTCACGCCGGTTAACCTCGGGCTCTTGGCGGTCGAGTTCGTCGCCGACGCTGGCGTCGCGGCCGCACAGCCCGCGGAACGCCGCGCGGATCATCTGTTCGACCAGCGACGACTGGGCGAGGATGTCCCGCGAGAGCGACTCGAGGTCGCGTTCAAGGTGTTTGGACATCGGTTGCCGCTCCCTCCTGAGCTAGCCGATCCCGGCGGCAGGCCTGCGGCGGGGCCGCCCGCCGCGGCCGCCGCGCTACGCACATTGCGCGGCGGCCGGCGGTCTAGCCGAAGCGTCCTGTGATGTACTCTTCGGTCTGCTTCTCGGTCGGATTCGTGAACAGCTCTTTCGTAGCGCCCACCTCCACCAGCCGGCCCTGGTAGAAGAACGCCGTCTGGTCGGAAACCCGCGCGGCCTGCTGCATGTTGTGAGTGACGATAACAATCGTGTAGCGGTCCTTCAGCTCGTCGATCAGGTCCTCGATGCGGGCGGTCGACGCGGGGTCGAGCGCCGAGGCGGGCTCGTCCATCAGCAGAACCTGGGGGTCGGTCGCCAGGGCCCGCGCGATGCACAGCCGCTGCTGCTGACCGCCAGACAACGCCAGCGCCGAGTCGTTCAGTCGGTCCTTCACCTCGCCCCACAACGCGGCGTACTCCAGGCAACGCTCGGCGATCTCGTAGAGCCGGGCCTTGTTCCGCTCACCGGCGACCCTGGGTCCGTAAACCACGTTCTCGAAGATCGACTTCGGGAACGGGTTCGACTTCTGGAAGACCATGCCGACCCGCTTGCGGAGCTCAACAACGTCGACCTTCGGCCCGTGGATAGAACGCCCGTCCAGGAGCACCTCGCCCTCCAGGCGGGTCCCCTCAATCATGTCGTTCATCCGGTTGATGCAGCGGAGCAGCGTGCTCTTGCCGCAACCCGAAGGGCCGATGAAGGCCGTCACGCAGTGCTCGGGCACGTTCAACGAGATGTCGAACAGCGCCTGCTTGTCGCCGTAGTAGAAGTCGAGCGCCGTGGCGACGACTTTCGACGCGGACCGCGCCATCTCGTCGGCCGAGCGGACGGGGCGGTTCTCGTCGATCTTGGGCGTCGGCGCCCGCGGGTGGTCGTTGGCGGTCGGCGTCGGGTTGGTGTTCATCACGTCGGCCATAGTCGAAACGCCAGGGGTTTACTCTTTGGTTTGCCAGTCGACGACTGGTTACCACTTAATCCGCTTCCCGTACCTGTAGCGGACGAACACGGCGCCGGCGTTGAGCAGCAGCAGCGTGCCCAGCAGGACGAGGATGCCGGACGCGGCGAGGTCTTTGAACTCTTCCTTCGGCTCGGCGGCCCAGTGGTAGATCAACAGCGGCAGCCCACTCGCCTGCTCGGTGGGGCTCATCGGCGCCCAGCTCATCGACGCCGCGGCGCCGATCGCCACGAGGGGCGCCGCCTCGCCGAGGGCCCGCGAGACGGCCAGGATCACGCCGGTCATGATCCCCGGCGCCGAGGCGGGCAGCACCTGGCGCCAGATGGTCTGCCAGCGCGTCGCGCCGAGCGCGTGCGACGCCTGGCGGATCGAGCCCGGCACCGATCGCAGGGCCTCCTGGGACGCGAGGATGACGATCGGCAGGACGACCAGGGTCATTGTCAAAGACGCGGCCAGGATGGTCGCGCCCATCTGCAGGGCGCGGACGAAGAGGCCGAGGCCGAGGATCCCGTAAACGATCGATGGTACGCCCGCGAGGTTGGCGATGTTGAGTTGGATGACCCGGCGGAGCCGCGAGGCGCCGGTGTACTCTTCCAAGTAGACGGCGGCCCCTACCCCGAGCGGGACCGAGAACAACGCCGTGAGGCCCGCGATCCAGACGCTGCCGAACAAGGCGTGCTTGATCCCCGCCTTCTCCGGGAAACGGGACGTCAGGTTCGTGAGGAGCGTCCAAGAGAGCCCCGACCAACCCTTCGCAACGATCGAGACCAACAACCCGCCCAGCACAACTACGCACAGGACCGTCATCAACCCACAAGAGCCGGCGAACAGGCTCGACACGAGCCGTCGACGGCGGTAGTGGCGTGTGGAGTCGGAGTTGTCCGTGTTGCTGGGCATTGGGGTCGCCACGCGGTGACGCGGCTTTCTCGCGGCGGCGCCGGCTTACTCGTAACTCTCGCGGGTCCGTTCCAGGATCCACTGCGCGAGCAAGTTGATCGCCATCGTGCAGAAGAACAACGCCAAACCGACGGCGAAGACGGTGCTGTATTCGAGGCTGCCGGTTTCCGTGTCGCCCTGGGTGGTCGACACGATGTAGGCGGTCATGGTCTGCACGCCCTCGAGCGGGTTGAGCGTCAGGTTGGGACGCTCGCCCGCCGCCAGCGTGACGGCCATCGTCTCGCCGATCGCTCGGGCGACCGCGAGCAGGAAGCTCGCCATGATCCCGGAAAACGCCGCGGGCACGACTACCTTGGCCGTGACATCGAACTTGGTCGCCCCCAGAGCGAACGCCGCCTCACGCAGCGACCTCGGGACCGCGCGGAGGACGTCCTCGCTCAGAGAGACGACCATCGGCAGGATCATGAAGCCGACAACCACGCTCGCGGAGATCGCGTTGAACCCCTCGACGACGACCTCCCAACCGGTCGCCTCACTCCACCACTTGGCGAAGCCGCGGATCGCCGGCGAGACGACCGTCAGGGCGACCCAGCCGTAGACGACCGAGGGGATGCCGGCGAGCACCTCGAGCAGCGGCTTGACGACTTCGCGGACGGCGGGCTTGGCGTACTCGCTCAGGTAGACCGCGGCGCCCAGGCCGATGGGAATCGCGACGGCGGCGGCGCCCACCGTCACCAGCAGCGTTCCCGCGAACAGCTCAAGCACGCCGTAGTGGTCAAGGCGGGGCGACCACTTCGTGTCGAACAGGAAGGCCGTAATCGGGACCTCGAGGAAGAAGGGCCCGGCCTCGACGACGAGGATCGCGACAATTCCGATCGTCGTCGCGACCGACACGAACGCACAGAGGGCGAGTGCGACGTGGATCGCCCGCTCCCAGAGCCACCGCTTGCTCTTGTCGACGGTCGGCTCCGCCGCTTCGGGCCCGGGCACCTTCGCCGAAGCAGATGACGTCGAAGCGGAAGGCATACGGGGCGTTGGTTCGCGCGTCGGGCGGGGGAAACAGTTGGCCCTGCGGCCTCGGGCCGGGGCTTACTCGGCCATCGCGGCTTCGAGCTTCGAGCCGTTCTCGGCGATCGCCTCGCTCGGCGCCGCGACGTAGTCCACCTCGGGAGCTATCTGCGGGGCGACCTCCAGGTAGAACTCGACGAACTCCGCCACGGCCTTCTTCTCCAGCGACTTGTGGCTAACGTAAATGAACAGCGGGCGTGAGAGTGGCTTGTAGGTTCCGTTGCCTACGGACTCCCCGTCAGGCTTGATCGGCCCGTCCCCCGAATCGACGCCCAGCAGCTTGAGCGAGCCCTTGTTCTCTTCGTAGTAGGCGAAGCCGAAGTAGCCCAAGGCGTACTTGTTGTCTTTCACGCCACGCACGAGTTGGTTGTCGTTAGCACTCGGCATGTACTGGTCGTGGCACAACTTCTCTTCGCCGTTTACCACCTTGGTGAAGTAGTCGAACGTGCCCGACTTGTCGTCGGGTCCGAACAGGCTGATCTCTTGGTCGGGCCAATCGGGGTTGATATCACTCCACTTCTTGAGCGGACGCTCGGTCGACCACATGCCGTTCAGTTGATCGATCGTCAGCGAGTCGCACCAGTCGTTCTCGGGATTGACCACGATGGCGATGCCGTCGTAGGCGACGGTGAACTCGGTGAACGCGATGCCGGCGTCATTACAGGCCTGCACCTCCGATTCTTTAATGCCGCGCGACGCATCGCAGATATCGATCTCGCCGCGGGCAAACTGCTCCATACCTCCGCCGGTGCCAGTGTACTTAACCGTCACTTTGACTTCCGGCTTCTTGCCGCGGAATTCCTCAGCGACGGCGTCGCTGATCGGGAAAACGGTGCTTGAACCGTTGATCTTCACGTCCGCCGTTCCCGAGCCGGCGCCGGTCCCCCGGGGGGCGCACCCTTGGGCGGCGAACAGCAACGTCAGCACGGGCAGCATCACGAACAGTCGC
>JBCCZD010000067.1:0-16634 GCA_039188275.1 Planctomycetota bacterium | reverse complement strand
GCGGTGATGAACTCCGCCACCAGCCGGTTGGCCTTGATCGAGAACGGGTAGCGGTAGGCGCCACGCTGCACGTAGCCGGGCTGCCACTGCCAGGCCCAGTCGCGGTTGGGGTCGTAGTACCCGTCGCCGTCTTCATTGACTCGCCCGTCGCCGTCGTTGTCGAAGCCTTCGGAACCCAGCAGCGTGAAACGCTCGCCGGCGGGCGGGTCTTCGTCGGCGCCAATCGGGACCATGTAGTTGGGGTAATCGGGGTGCGGCTTGTAGCGGCCGTTCGGGTCACGGACCCGCATCTGCGTGATGCTGCCGTCGCCGTCGAGGTCCTCGGCGGGGTCTTCGTCGAAGAGGCCGTCGCGGTCGTCGTCGACCGGCATCTGGCCGCCGCGGGGCGAATTCGTCGTGTTCGGCCGGTACATGTGGGCGTCGCGCGAGTCGGGGCTCATCATCGGCATCAAGTAGATCACCCGCTCGTTAAGCAGGCGCGTCGTGAACCCGCTCCGGCCGGCTGTCTCGGCGAGGTACCACGCCGTGTAGAGGACGACATCAACCGCCTGCACCTCGTTGGCGTGGATCCCGCCGTCGATCCAGAAGGCGGGCCGGCGTGACTCGCTCCCGGCGTCACCCGACTGGTTGGTGATCGTCATGACCCACAACTCGCGGCCGCCGTGGCTCGTGCCGAGGCTCTCCAGACGGCACCACTCGGGGTGGGCCGCGGCGATCTGCTTGAGCAGTCCGGTCGCCTGGGCGTAGTCGCGGTAGAAGTTCCAGCGGGCGGGCACCCGTGGGTCGGCCGGTGCGCCCAGAGGCTGGTAGACCGCTGGCTCCGACGCTCCGGCGGGCGGGGCGGCCTGCATCACGGCGCTTAGCACCGAGCAGAGCAGAAGGGCGTGCTTAACGAGACAAATCGCGGCGGGCTTCATTGCACCCCCCCTTCGATCGCGGAGTCTTCGACCGCTGCGGACGGTCGCCCCAACGCCACGCCTATCGGGGCCTCGACAAAGCCGACGGAGGGTTCGCCAGCGGTCAGGGTCAACTCGATGATCGCGGCGCCGGTTGGCAGACGGATGAGCCACGACTTCTCGGCGACCTGACCGGGCGCCAAGACGCCCAAGTCTTGCCGCGCGTCGCCCGCCAAGAACATCAGCCCTACAGGCCCACGCAACTCGACCTCCAAACGCTGGAGCTGGCGGGCGATTCGGCCCATCTCCGAAGCCGTCGGCAGCCTGCCCCGGTTGGTCAACTCGGCCGTGACGCGGGCGACACCGCCGCCGAGCAGCTCGGCGGTGGCGGTGACCACCTCCAGTTTCGCCCGCTGCGAGGCGACCGCTTTGAGCAGCGCAACCAGCGGCGTGGCGTCGAGCAACTCCGGCGGCGGGTTCCGCCTGGCGTAGGGCTTGAAGCCGCCGACTTCGACCCGTCGCCCGGGGAAGTCCGGGTGGTCGACCTCGGCCCAGTCGACGAAGCCGTCGATGCCCGCCGACGCGAACCACCGGAGCGCCCGGAAGTCATCTTTCCCCCGCGGGTCTTTCGACGCCGGTCTTTGCGCCCGCTTCGGATCGGCCTTGGGCTCAACCCGCTCGCCCGACGGTTCCGACGCGGCGCCATCGGATTTGCCGTCGGGCGGATTGGCTTTCGCGTTGGGCTTGGCTTGCGCCTCTGGCTCTTCCGCCGGGGTCGTTGGCAACCACCAGGCGCGGGCGCCAAGCGACCATCGCCCGTAGTGGTAGTACGCCCAAGGGACGAACGCTCCCGGGCCGTCTGCTGGCGCCGGCGCCCCCTTGGGTTTCGCGATTTTCGCGTACCGCTTGGCGATCCGAGCGAGGTAGCCGGCGTCGCCCTGCTGGACGCTCTGCTTGATCCGTCCGCCGCCGCCCTTCGCCTTCCACGGCTTGCTGAGGTTGTCGACGTCGGAAACCGCCATGACGAGGAAGATATTCGGATGGTCGTAGGCGAAGTCGGCAACGGCTCGCGTCTCGGGCTCGGACACTTGGTGCGAGCCGGCGCCCGGCTTGAAGTAAGGGTACCGGAAAGTGAAATTGCGGTTGAAGTCGACGCCGCCGGGGCCGTCTTCGTTCCAAGACTCGTCGCCGTCGTTGTCGACCCCTTCGGTCAGCAACCGGTACTGGCCGACCTCGCCCTGGTTGGGGTCGGCTTTGACCATCACCCGGGGGTCGTCCGGGTGCGGGCGGTACAGACCGGCCGGGTCGGCGACGCGCATCGCGGTGATCATTCCATCGCCGTTGAGGTCCTCGGCCGGGTCCTCGTCGATCAGGCCGTCGCGGTCGTCATCGCTCGGGCGGTCGTTCTTCGCGGTCTCGCCAAGCAGGGCGCCGAACTGCTTCTCCGCGGCGTCGGGCGACGGGCGGGGGACGACGTAGAACGTCACTTCGTCGAGCAGCTCAACGCCGGAAGAACCGGCGTCGGCAGGAGCATCCGCGATCAGGGCTTCGACCATTCTCATGGTCACGGCGCTGCCGACCAAGCTGTCCGCCTCGACGCTTCCCACAACCAGAATGGCCGGCCGGCGTGCCGGGGTGTCTTCGCCAATCGTGAGGAGAACAACGTCGCGGCCGCCGGCGGTCGTGCCGAGGCTGCTTAGCGTCACGAGCGGCGACGAGGCCGCGAGGGCCTCGGCCTTGGCACGATACTCGTCGTAGGTGCGATAGCCCTCGACCGCGCTGGCCAATTGCGCCGACGCCGGTAGGACCAGGAGGACTAGGCATCGGGCGCCGAAGCTACGGGCAGAGCGGTGAGGCATCGTGTGGAGCAGTCGTTGGGTGCTGGAGGGCAAGGCTGGCGGGAAGCCCTCAGTCTAACCAGCGTTACACCGGATTGCTCGCGAGTCGGTCGCCCCCCGGCTCAACGCTGCCCCGGGGGCGTCGCTGTTCGGCAGGCCCCGCGACTGGCGCAGCGGCCGGTCAGCCGCAAGCGGTGGCGCGCAAAGAGGCGGTAGGCGACGTCGAGCGCGTGCCGGACAATCGGCAGACGCGTCGGCGAGACCAACCAACCGAGCCCAACCGCCGTGTACAACCGGCGGAAGACCTCCACGCCCACAATCCACGATCCGTCTGGGAGTCGGCCGTGGATCTCCCGCATCAGCGTCGCCTGGTCGGCGCCGTAGTCGTCGGCCACAAACCCTTCAGCGGCGATATCGGTGAAGAGGATTCTCGCCGCTTTATCTTTGCGGCGCAGCATGTTGATCTCGCGGACGCACAACGGGCAGTCGCCATCGTAGAAGACCTCGACCTCGTAAGCGCCGTCGGCGGGCCAAGCGGGCGCTGTGAGTGGCGTTTCATGAGGTGGGGCGGCTGGTGCGGTGCTCATGGGTCGCCCTGGTGGGATCGGGAAACTCCTCTGCATCAAAAGGATTCTAGGAAGAACGGTGCGATCGGCGATGCGGGCGCGAAAAAAGCCGGCGTCGACAACCGACGCCGGCCAGTGAGAGTTTCGCTTGGGCCTTGAGTTTCGCTTGGGACTCGAGTCGGGGCGACACGATTCGAACGTGCGACCTACTGCTCCCAAAGCAGTCGCGCTACCAGGCTGCGCCACGCCCCGTCGCGTGCGCAGGACATCGTAACGTGGGCCCCGGTTCACGGCAACGCAGCCAGACGGCCTCGATCGTAGCGGGCCTAGCCGATCTCCCGCTTCGCGCCGGTCGCTACGGTGAGCAGGGACCGGAGCCGCTCGAACTCGTCGGCGTCCTTGAAGTGAAGTGTGATCTTGCCCCTGCCCTTGGCGTTCTGCTTGAGGTCGACCTTCGTGCCGACAGCGGTTTGGAGTTCTTGCTCAAGCGCGGCGAGCTGCTCGCTTCGCGTCGCCGCTGGCCTGTCGCCCGAGGGGCTGCGGCTAACGCCGTCGGCGCCGACGACACGCAGCAGTTCGTCGTCGAGCTGGTGGACCTGGTTTTGAACGTCTTGCTCGGTGGCGCGGACCGACAGCTTCTCTCGCTTGATCCGCTCGGCGAACTTGATTTGCTCCGCCTCCTCTCCCAGCGGCAGCAGCGCCCGCGCGTGCCCCTGGGTCAGGTCGCCGGCGTTGAGCATCGCCTTGACCGGCTCGGGCAGCTCGAGCAGGCGGATGAGGTTAGCGATAGTCGAGCGGTCGATGTGGATCCGGCGGGCGAGGTCGTCTTGCGTGCACTGGTACTGGTCGAGGTACCGCTGGAAGCTGGCCGCCTTCTCCAGGGCGTTGAGGTCTTTGCGTTGCACGTTCTCGACGATGGCCAGCTCGGCCATCTGCTGGTCGGTCACCTCACGGACCTGCACAGGGACGCGCTCCCAAGCCGCCGCCTGAGCGGCACGCAGCCGACGCTCGCCCGCGATCAGCTCGTAGCGGTCGTCGACCCTGCGCACGACCAGCGGCTGGAGCACGCCGTGCTCGCGGATGCTGTCCGCCAGGTCAGCGATCTCGCCCTCGTCGAAGTGCTTGCGTGGCTGGTGCGGGTTGGGCTGAATGACGCCCAGGTCGAGCCATGCCTGCCCCGACTCGTCGCGGCTCATCACCGCCGGGTCCTCCGCCACGGGCGCCGCGGCGGCCGGTTGCGGCGCGGCCATCGGTTCTTCGAGCGAGCGACCTAGAAGGGCTTCGAGCCCACGACCCAGCCTGCGTTGATTAGACACGTCCGAGGACCTCCTGACACAACTCGATGTAAGCCCGGGCGCCGCGGGAGCGCGGGGCGTAGTCCATTACCGGTTGGCCGTGGCTTGGGGCCTCGGCCAGCGCCACGTCCCTGGGCGCCACGGTGCGGAAAACCAGCTCGCCGAAAAAATCGCGGACCTCGCGGTCGACCTCGTGCGTGAGCTCGAGCCGCGGGTCGTACTTGGTGAGCAGGATGCCGCCGAACTGTAATCGGCTGTTGGACCGCTGCATCACGCGTTTGATCAGCTCAATCATTTGAGTCAGCCCCTCCATCGCAAAGTACTCACATTCCAGCGGCATGATCACCTCGTCCGCGGTCGCCAGGGCGGTCTGCGTCAGCGTCCCCAGCGACGGCGGGCAATCGACCAGCACGATGTCGAACGCCGAAAGGCTGGCGGAGAGGTGGCCCGCCACGCGGCGTGAGTGGCTGTCGTCGGCGGTGGCCAGCGCGTCGACGTCGTGAAACGCCCGGCTGCCCGGCAAGAGAGAAAGCCCCGGCAGTCCCGTGTCGACAACGCCGTCGAGCAGCGGCCCCGAACCGACCAGCGGGTGACGCGGCGCCGGTTCGCAGGCCACCGCGCTCGTGGCGTTGCACTGCGGGTCGAGGTCCACCAGCAGCGTCTTCTGGCCGCCGCGCGCGCAGCATGCGGCCAGGTTCACGGCGGTCGTCGTTTTTCCGACGCCCCCCTTTTGATTCGCGATGCAGAGGACCCGTCCCATGCCGATTCGCCAAAGCGGCCTACGCTAGCAGTTCAGCCCAAGGAGTATTGGGGCGGCCGAGGGTAGCAGCGGGCCGCCGTTGCTGGGAAGAGCGGCGCGCCGCAAAAATGCCCGGGTCGCCGCCAACGATTGCCGGCGACGTTCGGCTTGTCGAGGTCGAATCAGGTAGACTTGGGGAGCGTCTGTCCTGTTCGCCCCGTCACAGGGGGCCACCATTTTGGCCGAGCCCGACACCAAGCCCGCTCCACGCCTCCTGGACGCCGCGGGGCCGACCGAAGCCCGTGCTGCGGCAGCCGCCGCCTCACGGAGAAACGCCGCCAGCCGCGACGCCACGCGCGACCGCCTGCTCGCGGCGTATCGCCGGAGAATTGCCGCCGGGGATGTCCCGTGGTCGGCGGTTGGGATCGGCGCCGCGACGGCCGCCTTCTTGACGCCGTTCTTCCTCGCCGCTTTGGTGGCACTCGTCGGCGTGCCAATCGCAATCGTCGGAGGAGGACTGAGCAGCCAAGACCTCGCCTCGGGACTCATCATGGGCGCCGGCGGGTTGCTGGTCTTAAGCGGCGCGGCTTTCCTCCTGGCCGGTGTAGCAGCGGCGCTGACGCTGCCGCTGGTCGCGATCGCCGCCGCGCTGCTCAACGTCCGGGCCCGGCAGACGGTCTTCGCTTGCTTCGGCGGCGGCGCCGTGATGGCCGCCGCCAGTCTGCCGCTTGTCGCTACAATCGCGTACGAGTCGGATGGTTGGGCTTACGCCGTGATCGCGGTCTTGCTCGGATTGGTGACGCCGATCGGTCAATTCGGCAGCGGCTATTTCCTTGTTGTCAACGCCGCCGTCTGCCGCCCGGTTCGAAACAAGCTGGCAGGCGATTGCTCAACCGACCGGCAGGGCCGCTTTCGTTTGTCTCAAATCATGGCCCTGATGGCGGTCGTGAGCGGCGGCCTGGCGGCGCTCAACGCGACGGGCCTGCTGCGGAGCCCCGTCATGTTGATCCTCGCGCCATGGGCGAGCTACCAGTTCTTTACGCTCTGGCTGGCGGTGATGCTGGTCGACTGGCGGCGCCGGCGGGGCATCGACCGGTTGCTTGCCGACACGGCCGAGAGAGCCAACAGGCCGTCACGCATCGCCCCCGCCGACACACGCCTCGGCGGATGGGCCTAGTCGGGCAGGGCCGCGGGGCGCGAGGGTTGTCGCCGTGGGGGCGTCCGATCGCTGCACGTGAAACAACCGCCAGGGTTGCCGTGGGCGCCCCGTTTCACGTGGAACGCCAAGCCACCGCCGTGTGCGGTTCCGCCCTCGCTTGCCCATCCGTTTCACGTGGAACAAGATAGCGGACACACGCTTCCCAGCGGGCCGAGCATGCCGACGATCGCCGACAACGAAGAAGCATCGCCAGAGTCGCCGACCTTGGTACTCCCCAACAGCGACGCCGGCGGGTCGGCGAGCGCTGCGAGCACGCTCGTCGGGCAGCAACTCGTCGGGCAACCGGCCGTCGGGCAACCGGCCGTCGGGCAACCGGCCGTCGGGCAATCGGCCGACGGGCAATCGGCCGGCGCCGCGGGATCAAAGGCGATCGGCGCCGAAGACACCGTGGCCGAAGGCGGCGCCACTGATTGGTCGCTGCTGCTCGGGCGGGCGATCGTCGCGTATCTGGTCATCTGGCTTGGCATCGCCCTCGCCGGCGCCGGGTTCGGGACGTGCATCTTCCCGATTATTGGGACCATGGTCGGCTTCGTCTTAGCGGCGATGGCCGGGGCGGTTACCAGCCTGCTCGGCGTGTTGCTGCACGTCGCCTTACGCGGCCGGGCGCCCCTGCGCTTAGCGGCTAGCTTCGCCGGAGCGGCGGCGGGGGTCGCGGCTTGGGGGCCGATGGACAGCTCCGAGGGCGGACCCCTGCCGCCGCTGCACGTCTTGCCGATGGTCACCGCGTTGATCGGCGGCCTCGGCGCCGTTTGGGCGAGCCGCTGGCTACTCAAGACGATGCGTATGACACGGATCGCGGCGCCACTCACCCGCGGCCAGTTCTCGCTAGCCGATATGATGCTGCTGACCGCCTGGCTCGCCGTTGCCCTGACAACCACCCGCTTGTTCGTTCCGCTCGACTCGCCGGGGAGCCACCTGATGGTCTTCTCCTGGGCGGCTGTCATTGCCGCAGCGATGGCGTTGATCGAAGGCCTGCGGCTCGCAAAACGGCGCGTCTTCCGCCGGGCCGATCCGATCGCCCTGCCGACCGAGGCCCCGCTGGCCTCCGAAACACGACTGGCCCCCGACACGCAAATGGCCCCCGACACGCAAATGGCCACCGAGTAGTGCCTAACCCGCCGCGGCCCGCGTTCCACGTGAAACGACCGCCAAGGTCCCTTTGGTCGGCAAGCCCCTCTTGAACCGCACTCCCGTACGCCCCGCCGCGGCCCGGGCTACTCGAGCGGGTTGAAGACGAGCCCGCTGAGAACCTTGGGGTAGAAGTAGGTGCTCTTGGCCGGCATGCGTTCGCCGCGGTCGCTGACCGCCCGGACGTCGTCGAGCGAGGCGGGCATCACGAGCGCAGCCAGGTTGAATCGCCCGCCCGTGGCAAGTTGCCCCGTCAGGTCACGGCCGGCCGCCTCGCCGTGCTCCAGGCCGTCGACAACCTCTTCGATCGAGCGGACGTACTTCGGCGCCTCGCCGCCGTCGTAGCCCAGCAACTGGTGGACGACGAGCCGGTGGAGCAGGCTGACGCCCAACCCCCGCCAGTCGTCCGACTTGTCGGCGGCGGCCGCCGCCATGGCTCGGCTGCCGGCGGCGGTCAGGCGGCACATCGTCCACTGATTGTCCCCGGCGGTGTACAGGGCGAGCGACTGCTGCTCGTCCTCCAACTCGATGAGTTCCCAAACCGCGGGCGCCGCTTCCGGGCCGCGTCCGACCGGCTCGGTGGTGAACGCGGCGCCGAGTCGCTGCGTCAGCGTCGCGGCGTTCATCTCGGGCAGGCCGCGGAACAAGCGGTGCGTCGGCTGAACGATCATCCCCGGGTCGCTCATCGAGACCGCCATCGCCAGCACGAAGTTGGCCGGGTGGTCCGGCGGCAGCTCGCCGCCGTGGGCCTCGGCAACCTCGTCGCGGTAGTCGCACGCCGTCTCGTAACGGTGGTGGCCGTCGGCGATGTACAGCGGCTTAGGACCTACCAGCGCTTGGAGTCGGGCAATCGTCTCGACGTCGGTCACGGGCCACAAGCGATTGACGACGCCCAGGTGATCGGTCGCCTCGAGCGGCGTGGCGCCCGCGATCGCCGCATCAAGCAACGCCGGGGCCGTGTTCTCGGCGTCCGGGTACAGCCCAAAAATCTGGCTGAGGTTGGCCCGGCACGCACGCCAGAGGTTGAGCCGGTCCGCCTTCGCTCCGCCGTGGGTCTCTTCGTGCGGGTGGACGAGCCCCTCCCCGAACCGCGACAGCCGCACCCGGCACATAAAGCCCCGGCGGGTGTAGGTAGCGCCGCCGGCCGCGTACGTTTGGTGGCAGACGTACACCGCGGGGTCTCCCTCGTCGAAGAGCACCCCGTCGCGTCGCCACTGCCGGAACCGGCGCGCAGCGCGTGTGTAGCGGTTGACGCTCGCCCCGTTGCCTAGCGGGCCGCCGCCTGCGGGACCTTCTCCAAGCGGTTGGTCGCCCACCGCATCTTCGGGAAGGATAAGGCGGACGGCGTTGAAGGGGTGCTTCGCCTGGAGTTTCTGATTCAGCTCCGTGTCGATCACGTCGTACGGCGGCGCCACGACGTTCGACAGCGAACCAACCCGCCCCAAGTCGTAGCGGACGCCGCGGAAGGCTTCGATGTGGGGCATAGCGGGCCGATCCCTTCAGCGGCGTGCCGCACCGGTCGTGGCACTGATCAGCGTTCGGGCCAGCCGTCGAGCTCCGCCTTCTTGCGGACGTTCGCCGTGTGCCCATTGAAGTGTCGCTCCATCTGAACGAGCAGCCGCCTCGGCGTCCAGCGGCTGCCGGGGGCACGCCGGTCGAGGTCGACGCCGTCGAGCAGGTAGGCAAACCGCCGGACGAATGCCGCGGACCGCTGCATCTGCCGCGCCTCTTCGGCGCCGTCCCAGCCGGGGTGGGCCGGCTTGTAGTCTGGTGGCGTCTGGCTCGGGTTCAGGTCGACGGCCTTGATCTCGGGGTCGAGGGCCGAGTAGATCTGCGAGAAGAAACCGAGCTGCCGGCCCATCATGTGCTCGGCGTTCCACCGGGCGGTGTGCGAGCCGTTGGGCGGGCGCCAGTCGAGCTGGCCCACCGAGAGTGGCCGGAAGACTTCTTGCGACGCGGTGCAGGCCGCCTCCATCCGATCCATCAAAGCCGCCAACTCACCGCCCGGTTCCCACGGCTCATAGCCCAGCGTGACCACGCGGGTCGAACGCTCGTCGTCGCCGTCGGCGGCGCTCACGGCGAGCGTGTTCCCCGTCGGGCGGTCGATCTTGTAGCGGTCGCCAACTGCCGCGATGAACTTGTCGATCGGCTCAAGGGGGATCTTCAGGCGATCGGTCTTGTAGTGAATCGGGATCACGTAGCGCGGCCGGATCTGCCCGATGGCCGCGGCCGCCTGCTCGCCATCGATCGTGTAGACGCCGCCCACCGGCAAGCAGAGCACGTCGATCGTCCCCGGCGCCGTGGCCTGGATCACGCGATAGGCGTCGAGCTGCGCTTCCGTCAGCCGGCTCTGCCCGAGGTCGCCCGCGTGGAGGACCCGCACGCCATCGACCTCGACGAGGAACATCGCCACCGCGCCGCGCTCTGCCCCCTGCGAGTCGTCGTGCCACGCGGGGATGGTCGATACGCGGACCTCGTTGTATCTCGGGATTCGGGTACGCGGTTTCTTCCATTCGGGAGCCGGCGTTCCCGCCTCACGACGCAGCAGATGGTGGAGGCGCCGCACCTCACCGGCGTCGGTCAATCCCCGTTCGATGGCCGGCTCGCCCTGCACCGCGTTGACGTTGTTGTGGTCGCCGTGTTCGTGGGTGACCAGCACCAGGTCGGCCGGCAGCGGGGGCACGTCGTAGCCGATGCCTTCGCCGTAGGGGTCGATCACAACGCGGAGGTTCCACTGGGTCTCGATCGAGATCATCCCCTGGCCCCACCAGCGCACGGCGACCGGGTCGCCCGGGTCGGCCCGGGCAACAGTGGCGGACAGCGCGAGGGCGAGGGCGGCGGCGGCTCGAAGCATCGGCGTTGGACTCCGGGAAACGAAAACCGGCCGGCGCCATCGGGGCGACCGGCCGGATGATTGTAGCGCGTCCTGCCGAGCGACGGTTGTTTGCCGTCGCACCGAGCGGGGCATTAGTACCGGTAGTGCTCGGGCTTGTACGGGCCCTCGACCGGCACGCCGATGTAGTCGGCTTGGTCTTGCGAGAGCGTCGTGAGCTTCACGCCGAGCTTGTCCAGGTGCAAGCGGGCCACCTCTTCGTCGAGCTTCTTGGGCAGCAGGTAGACCTTGTTCTCGTAGTCGCGTGCGTTCTCGTCCTTCTGGCCATCCTGCCAGAGCTCGATCTGGGCGAGCGTCTGGTTCGTGAACGACGTGCTCATCACAAAGCTGGGGTGGCCGGTCGCGCAGCCCAGGTTGACGAGCCGGCCCTTGGCGAGGACCAGGATCGATCGCCCCGAGTCGGCAAAGGTGTACCGATCGACGGCCCCCTCCTTCTCGCCCTTGATCTCGCTCTTGCTGGCTTTGCCCGCGGCGACCTGCTCTTCAAGCCAAGCGACATCGATCTCGGTGTCGAAGTGGCCGATGTTGCACAGGATGGCGTCCTCGGGCATCTGCACCATGTGCTCGCCGAGGACGATGTCTTTGTTGCCGGTCGTCGTGACGAACAGGTTGCCCTCGGCGGCGGCCGCCTCCATCGTCGTGACCTCGAAGCCCTCCATCGCTGCTTGCAGGGCGTTGATCGGGTCGATCTCCGTGACGATTACCCGGCAGCCGTATCTTTGAAGGCTGTGGGCGCAACCCTTGCCGACGTCGCCGTAGCCGCAGACCACGGCAACCTTACCGGCGAGCATCACGTCGGTCGCTCGCTTCACACCGTCGGCGAGCGACTCCCGGCAGCCGTACAGGTTGTCGAACTTGCTCTTGGTGGCCGAGTCGTTGACGTTGATCGCCGGCACGCCGAGACGGCCTTCGCGGTTGAGGACCTCCAGGCGGTGGATGCCGGCGGTGGTCTCCTCCGACAGCCCCTTGATGCCCGACAGCAGTTCAGGGAACCGGTCGTGAATCATCGCGGTGAGGTCACCGCCGTCGTCCAGGATCATGTTCAGAGGATCGCCCGACGGGAAGGCGGTGATCGTTTGCTCGATGCACCAGTCGAACTCTTCTTCCGTCTCGCCCTTCCAAGCAAAGACTGGGATGCCCGCCTTGGCGACGGCGCACGCCGCGTGGTCTTGCGTGCTGAAAATGTTGCAGCTGCTCCAGGTGACCTCGGCGCCTAACTCGGCGAGGGTCTCGATCAAGACCGCCGTCTGGATCGTCATGTGCAGGCAGCCGGCGATCCGGGCGCCGGCGAGCGGCTTGCTCTCGCCGTACTTCGCCCGCAGGGCCATCAGGCCGGGCATCTCGTTCTCGGCCAGGTCGATCTCTTTCCGCCCAAACTCGGCGAGTCGTTCAAACTCTTCCGGGGTGCAATCGAGGACCTTGTAAGGGTGCGTTGCGGTTTCGACCTGAGCCACGGGGTGCTCCTGTTGCGGTAGCGGGTGGTGGGAGGCGGGCGGCCGGACGAAGGGTCTCGGGCGTCGCTCAAGGGGCGGGTTTATTACTGAGAATATAGCTAGGCCGCGTGGAGAACGACAACCCGACCCTCATCACTTATCAGGCCGGAATCGTTCGGATTAAGAGAAGCAATGCCGAAGACGTCTGCCTCATACCCGGGTCTGCGGCGGGTTCAAGCGAGAGCTGATCGGGCCGCCGCGACAAACTGACGCATCTCGGCAGCCGATTTCTTTCCCGAGGCTTCCTCAACGCCGCTGGCGACATCCACACCGTGGGGCGCTACGGTCCCGATCGCCTGGGCGACGTTGCTCGGCGTCAGCCCCCCCGCGAGGATGACCGGCAACCCGCCGAGCGCCTCGGCGTGTCCCTCGACGCTTCGCCAATCGAACGATGTGCCGGCGCCGCCGAAGGCTTTGCCGGCCGGCGCGTCGAGCAACACCGCGTCCGGCGCTCGGCCGGCCGCGGTGCAGGCTTCAAGCTCGGCGACTACCGTCGACAAGCCATCGACGCCGACGCGGCACGCCCGCAGCACCGGCGTGCCCGGCAGCAGTGCCAGCAACTCAGTGGGCAACGCGGGCGATTCGTTGCCGTGCAGCTGAATCGCGGCAATCCGAAATCGCTGGGCGGTTTCGTGGATCTCCGCCGCGTTGGCATTCACAAAAACCCCGATACGCAGCACGCCGGTCGGCACGGCGGCGGCGACCGCCTCGGCATTGGACATCGATCGGCAGAGGTAACGCTTGCTGCCAGCGAAGAAATTCAGGCCGATCGCGTCCGCGCCCGCGGCGGCGGCGGCTTGCGCCTCCTCAACGCTCGTGACGCCACAAATCTTGACTCGGAACATGACGGCGGCACAGCGAAGGAGGACCCCAGCAGTCGCTCGACATTGTCGCCACGCCGGCCGTCCGACGCTAGCGGGCTTGGCAACTCTTGCGGGCGTCACGACGCGGCGTTGCCGGGACGGCATCTTGCGACCGATACCACCGGAGCATCGAGGCACGGCCACTGGAGCCGAGCAACCGTTGCGATCGGGGCCGTTCGGCGCGGTCGGGTGGCGAGGTGTTGAGCTCTCAAGCAAGGGAAACGAGCCGTGCCGGAACGAGCAAGCGGGGGCCACCCGGGCCTACCGGTCGCGGCGGTGATCGCCGCCGCGCTGACGGCCTACCTCGTCGGGGCGGGCGGGGAGCGGCCCGCGGTCAACGTGGTTTACGCGGTGACCATTGCCGCCGGCGAACCTCCGCTCGACCGGACGGCGATCTTGCACGCAGCGGACGAACCGCTCGCGACGATCGGCATCGACCGATCGGCGGGCCCGCGCGGCGCCACACGGATTGAGCTCTCTTACCTTGGCGACAACCGTGCCGCCGCCGGCGCCCTGCACAACGCGGCCGCACGCGTCGCCGCCGCCCACCGCCGCATGGCCCTGACCGAAGCGGAGCGCGACGAACAGTTGTATGCCTTGGCGACGCAGATCGCCGACCTGGACGCGGCTGACCGGGACGCTGCTGACCGGGAAGCTCCGGCCGAGGCCGTCGCGCCGTCGACGGGCGTCGCGACGAGGCGGGCTTCGCTGATGGCCCGGCAAGAGCGTCTGCGAGCCCCCGCGGTGCTGCTCCCGCCGACGCCGCCAACCCTTGAACGAGTGGCCGGCATGCGGCGTGGCTCGCGGCGTTGGCTGCGATGGGCGGCGCCCGGCGTGATGGTGGGTCTGCTGGCCGTCGGCTCGCTCTGCCTGCTTGCGCCGCCGCGTCGGCGGACGATCTCCGGCCCGGTCGAAGCGACGCGGCTGCTGTCGCTGCCGGCAGTCTCGGTAGCGGTCCGACGCCGCGCGGCGTGACCGCGGAGCATCAGTCCTCGGCGAGCGGCGGCATTCATTGGAGCCGCGTGCCCGCGTCAACCGATTCAACCCGACGTACGCGCCGCCGCCTGCACGCGGCTGCGCCACGCCGAATCTATCGCGAAGGAACGACCCGATGCCGAGCATAGGCCCGCAACCCGCCCCCCGCGTCCGTGCCTTCCCGGCTCACCCTTGCGTGGACCGCTACTTCGCGGCCGGCTCGATCGAAGAGTGCCGCGGCCGACTGATGCGCGCCGTTGAGCGGGGCGACGGCCCGGCGTTGTTGGTCGGCGCCCCCGGCATGGGCAAGACGATGCTGCTGAGCGTGCTGGCCGAGTCGCTGGACGACCACTTCGAGGTGGTGAGCATCGCGAGCACGCAGCTCTGCACCCGCCGGGCGTTGCTGCAAGCCATCCTGTTTGGCCTTGGCATGCCCTACCACGACCGCGAGGAGGGCGAGCTCCGCCTGGCGTTGGTTGAACGCCTTCAGAACAGCCAAGCGTGCCCCAACGGCGCTGTCTTGCTGATCGACGAGGCGCAGGCCTTGCCGGTCCGGCTGCTGGAAGAACTCCGCGTGCTGACCAACCTCGCCCGCGACGGCCACCCGCTGGTCCGCTTGGTGCTGGCGGGGGCGCCCTCGCTGGAGGAGCAGTTCGCGTCGACCGAGCTCGAGTCGTTCAATCAACGCCTCGCCGCACGCTGCTACCTGGCGGCCTTCAACTACGGCGACACGCTGCAATACGTGCGGGCCCACGTCGCCGCCGCGGGGGGTGAGTTCGCCGGCATGGACGACCTGTTCGACGCCGATGCGCTCGACTCCGTTTTCGCCGCGAGCGACGGCGTCCCGCGGTTGATCAACCAGGTCTGCGACCGCGCCATCGTCATGGCGGTCGAGCAAGGCAAGGCGGCCATCGACCAGCAGTTGGTGCAGGCCGCCTGGTCCGACCTGCACCAACTCGCGGCGCCGTGGCACACGCCCGAGGTGGCGATCGCCGCGCCGGAGTCGAGCGTTGTCGAGTTCGGTGTGCTTGCCGGCGCGGACGACGAGGGCCCTTCCACGGAGCTGGCGCCCGACGCCAGCGACGCCGCGGCCCCCGCCGGGGACTGGAACGCCGACGACGCGTTGGCCACGCTACCCGAACCGCCGATCGCGGCGCCCGTCGCCGGGCCGGAACCGATCGCCGTCGAACCGACGCCCCAAGCCACGCCTTACGCGACGCCCGACGCGGCGGCGCTCTTCGGCGAGGGCTTCGACGAAGAGGAGGTGGTGATCGACCGGTTCGCGTCCCTCGAGTCGGCGTTCACCGCAACGACGCCCGCCGTGACCAACCGCGAAGACCGATCGTTCAGCGCCGAGGTTGAGATCCACGCCGTTGAGACTCACGCGGTCGATCTGCCAGCCGCCGGCGCTGCCGTCGAGCCGCCGCCGCCCGTGGAATCCATGGAATCCGACGCCCCCGTCGAAGCGGACGTAACGAACGCGGCGACCACGCCTGCTTCGGAAGAAGTCGACGAGGCCGCGGACGACCCCATGACGGTTCTCGCGCTTCCGCAGACGCTCGACGACGCATCGACGACGACCGCCGACACCGACGTTCCCGAGGGCTACGAGAGCGACGCCGACGTCCTGATCATCGAGCGTGACCCGGCGCCGCAGGGCATGCCCGCCGCGGGCGCCCATCGGCAAGAGTACCGGCAGCTTTTTGCCAACCTCCGCCGCAGCTAATAGGCGCCCGGCTACGCATGACCCCGCTCGCCCAAGCCCTCCGCCGCCTCGCCGACGCCGCGCATCCTGCCGACGGGGCGCATCCTGCCGACGGGGCGAGCGTCGAAGCAAGCGGCGGGCGGGCGGAAGCGCCGGCCGTCGGGGCGACTGTTGTTATCCATGTCGAAGCGCCCGCGGCCGAAGCGGGCCCCGCACTCGCTGCCGGCGACCCTCTGCCGGCAAAACCGCTGACCGCCCACGCGGACACGCTTGGCGATGAGGACCTCGAGCAGGTCGTCAAGGAATCTCTACAATCGGCGACGAGCGGACCAAGCAACAGGCCGAGCAACAGACTGCTCGATCGTCCAAACAACGATCCGCCTGCGCCCGCGCCGGGCGTTGTGCGGCTGTTCTGCGACGCCGCGGACGACGATGGTCTCGCGTACCTCGCGGCGGCCCAAACATCTGACTTGGTGGTGCACCTCGCGACCGATGAGCCCGGCGGATGGACCACCGCGGCAGGCGGCACTACCGAGCAGCTGCCGAGTCTCAACTGGCCAGGGGGGAGACGACCGGCCCTTCTAGCGCGCACGACATCCGTAGTACGCGTCCGCTTGCCGATCGCCGCCGGTCCGCTTCCCGGCCGAGACTGGGTGCTCTTCCTCGACGACTGTCGCTCGATGGTCGCTTCAACGACAATCGTCGCCGACGCCTCGCTCCGCAGCGTCGTCGATTGGCTCGCGGCGCGTTGCGACGAAGTGGCGGTCCTGGCGGCCGATGGCTCGACGGATGCCGGCCGCGTCCTCGGCGCCGCGGCGCAGCTGCGGCTGGCGTCGCCGCGACCGCCGCGTTGCGTGCTCGTGAAGGCCGCCTGAACCGGTCTTGCTTTGGTTGCCTGTTCGAGTCGATCCGCCTTCCCCCCGTTCCCCTCATGAGCGCACCCGGCAAGACGCTGGTCGCCGTGGCGACCTACAACGAGATGGAGAACCTGCCGTCGCTGGTCGACGCCATCGAGCAGGCGCTG
>JBCCZD010000066.1:0-16703 GCA_039188275.1 Planctomycetota bacterium | reverse complement strand
GGGTGACTCCACGGGGCCAAACATATCCGCCGGAGCTGGATCCAGCGGCGCCGGCTCAGCGGGGGCCGGGGCGTCCTCGACAAACTCCTCGGCGGGCGCCGCGGGGGCAACCATTTCTTCTTCCATCGCGGCTGCCGGCGCGACACCTCGCATCCCAGAGCCTTCGCTCTCAACAACCGGTGGCGCCGGGGTCGGAACGGGCGGGAGCATCTGCGAGCCGCCAGAAGGTGTTGGCATCGCGTCGCCAGTCATTACCGACGAGCCGTGAACGACCGACTCTCCACAGCCACTCACGCACGGCGAGCTTGAAACCGGCACGCCGCAGGGCGATGCCGCTGGGGCCGGGCAGCAGACGGGCGCCGGCGTGCAGACCGGCCGGCAGGGGCGCGTCGCGATCGGCGCCGGCCTGCAGGGGCCGCCACAGAACCGACCCGCCAACGCCGAGTGGGCAACGGGGCCGACAACCATCAACGCGGCCAATGTGATTCGCATCAGGTGGTTCATCAAAGTCTCTCCGGTGATCACGGTGCGGTCACTTGAGCACCGATGGTCGTAGTGGGGCCGATGGTCGTGGTAGGCCGATGGTCGTGGTAGGCCGATGGTCGTGGTAGGGACGCCCGCCATGGCAGGGGCGACGCCATAGCCGGTCGTAGCCGCCGGCGTCGCGGCGGTGAGCCAGAAGGCGTTGGTAGGGCGGATTCGGCGAACTTCGGCGATCGCCGCGGGCCGTGGCCGATGGCCCCGCCGTACGAAAGGCATCGTAATCGGCAATCTGGGGGGACGCAACGAGCGGCAAACTCAGCCGGCCCTGCGCCGTCAACGCCAAGGAGCGCATCCGGAGCGACCGCTACAACACGATCTCCCACCGCGCCGAGCCCGTTTCCACAGCCGCCAGCGGAGCGATCTCAGACGCCGATCTTCGGGAACGCAACGGCGTAGCGGCGGCTTAGCAGGCTGCTCAGCTCGGCGAGTTTCACCCGGAGCAGCTCGGTCTGTTTGCGGTACTGGAGCCGCTGCTTGTCGAGGGCCGCTTCGGCGACGGGGTTCTGCTCGGCGCCGGCTAGACCGTCCCAGACGGCGGTCGCCTCGGTGTAGAATCGGGCGCCGTCGCCGTACCAGCTGATGAGTCGGTTCCCGGCGTTGATGGCGTCGGCGTCGACGCCCTCGTCGTCGATCGATTCGAGCGATTTCTGGCCGTAGCGGTAGGCCCGGCGGCGGAGGTCAAAGACGTGCCCCGTGGTCGATCGGTTCATGGCCGGCTCGACGTCGCCGTCGACGTCCGCCACTTGGTTGGCGACCTCGCACAGGCGGGCCCAGTAGGCGAGCGTCAGGTCGCGTTGCAGTGCCCGCTCGCCGGCCGACGCGGTGATTAGCTCAGGGCGTTCGCCCGTCTCGGCCGACTTGCGGAGCTTGGCAGCTTCGAGCCGCAACGACTCGAGTTCCGACCTCAGCTCGGCCGTGTGCTCGTCGGGCGCGGTCTTCTCGGGGCACTCGCCGATCGGGCACTCGGACAGCTCGGGGCGCCAAGACTCGGGCACCTTGTCGAGCATCGCCGTCTCGTCGAGCGCCGTGTAGGCGAGGTCGCTCAGCTTGACGCCCATGTACTCGGCGCCGAGCCAAACGCCGCCGCCGATGGCGACGACGCAGGCCAGCAGTTGGATGACCGAGGCGCCCGCGCGGCGGCGGGCGGTTACGCGCGGGTGGCCGTCAAAAAACATCGCAGTCGCTCCCAGGAAGTGTGACCCTGCGCCGGACCTCTGGCGCCGATTCCTGGGAAGTCTAGGTCACGCCGCCTGCCGGGCGCACCCGCCGATGCCGACCCGCGCCGGCAGCGCCGCGGGCCCGAGGCGGGTGGCGCCGATTGACGCGGCTACGCGGGCTGAGTCGCCCGCCGGGCCTCGCGGCGGCGGTCCGCTTCCTTGAGCATGATCTTCCGCAGACGCAGACCCTTGGGAGTCACCTCCACGAGCTCGTCCTCGGCGATGTATTCCAGCGCCGCCTCGAGCGACAGGTCACGCGGCGGGCGGACCTGCGAGTTGTCGTCCTTCCCGGCCGCCCGGATGTTGGTCAGCTTCTTGCCTCGGACGACGTTAACGACCAGGTCGCCCGCCTTGCAGTTCTCGCCGACCACCTGGCCCTCGTACACCTCGTCGCCGGGCCGGACAAAGAAAACGCCCCGGTCGTAGAGCCCGTCCAGGGCGTACGCGGTTACGGCGCCCGGCTCGCTGGCGATCAGCACCCCCGCGGCCCGTGGCGGCGCAGCGCCGCGGAGCGGCTCGTAGCCCATCACCGTGTGGTGGATGATCGCGTGGCCCTGCGTGGCGGTCAGCATCCGGCTGCGGAGCCCGATGAGCGAGCGCGCCGGGATCGAGAACTCCATGTGGACAAAGCCCGACGTACCGGCCTTCTGCCCCATCTCGATGACCTGCGCCCGCCGGTCGCCCACGAGGGCCATGACGGCGCTGGAGTGTTCCTCCGGCACGTCGACGACGAGTCGCTCGATCGGCTCTTCCTTTTTGCCATCCCGCTCGCGGACCACCACCTCCGGCTTGCCAACGCAGAGCTCGAAGCCCTCGCGGCGGAGGTTCTCGATCAGGATGCCCAAGTGCATCAGGCCGCGGCCTGATACGCGGAACTGCTCGCGCGAGGCGCCCGGCTCGACCCGCAGCGCGACGTTCGAGCGGAGTTCCTTGTCGAGCCGCGTGCTGATTTGGCGGCTGGTGAGGTAGTCGCCCTCGCGGCCGGCGAGCGGGCCGTCGTTGACCCGAAAGGTCATGTGGAGCGTCGGCTCGTCGATGGTGATCGGCGCCGCGGCGGACGGGGACTCCGCGTGGCAGATGGTGTCGCCGATCTCGATCGGGTCGAGCCCCACCACGGCGCCGATGTTGCCGCAGCCCACCCCGTCCGCCTCGGCCCGGTCGAGGCCGTCGAAGGTGAAGAGCTGCCCGATCTGCTGCTGTGTCGCCTCGCCGTGCCGGTTGACGACCGCCACCCGCTGCCGGTCTTCGACGCGTCCGGCGAGGACCTTGCCGATGCCGATCCGCCCGACGAACTCGGAGAAGTCGACCGTGGTGACCAACATCTGCAGCGGCGCCTCGGCGTCGCCGCCGGGCGCGGGGACGCGTGCGACAATCGTCTCGGTGAGCGGCCGCATGTCGACGCGGTCGGAGGTGAGGTCCCGCGCCGCCCAACCCTGCTTCGCGGAGGCGTACAGCACGGCGAAGTCGAGCGTCTCGTCGTCGGCGCCCAGGTCGACCAGCAGGTCAAAGACCTCGGTCAGCACCTCGTCCGGTCTCGAGTCCGGCCGGTCGACTTTGTTCACGACGACGATCGGTTTGAGCCCCAAGCTCAACGCCTTCTGCAGCACAAACCGCGTCTGCGGCATCGGGCCCTCGTAGGCGTCGACCACCAGCAGCACGCCGTCGGCCATCATCAGCACCCGCTCGACCTCGCCGCCAAAGTCGGCGTGGCCGGGCGTGTCGATCAGGTTGATTCGGTACGCCTGACCGTCGTCAGCCGAGTAGTTGACCGCGCAGTTCTTGCTGAAGATCGTGATGCCGCGTTCACGCTCGAGGTCGTTCGAGTCGAACACCAACCCGTGCTGCCCACCGGCCAACTTGTCGAGCTGTTCGGTTCGGTAGCGGCCCGATTGGTAGAGCAGTTGGTCCACCAGCGTCGTCTTGCCGTGGTCGACATGGGCGATGATCGCCACGTTGCGGAGGTGCGTGATCGCCGGCGGGGCGGGGGCGTTGGGCGCGGGCATGGCGGGGAGCTTGCGGCGGGACCGCGGCGGAGGGGTGGCGGGGCGCGTTGGCGGAGGGGTAGACCGCGGGCGGGGGGCGCCGCGGTGGCAAGAGTGCGGATTGTAGTCGCTGGCGCCCGCCCCCGCAGCCGCAGTTGGCGGCCCGGCAGCCGTTGTTCACGCCGCCGGCCGACGCGCTGCGGGCGGGCGGCAGGCCGCGGCGAGGCGTGTTGTGCGGCTCGGGCCGGCGACGCGGGCGGCTTGGCAGACAAATCGAGCTAAGCAAGCCTTTACGCCTCGCGGCGGCCTCGCCCGCCAGCCGATAGGCGGACGAGGGATCGGAACGCGCCGATCGGCTGGCGGGGCTCCGGCGAATCCAACGCCGCGGCGACCACCCGGTCAGGTTGTTCGGCCCGATACCCGTACCTATAATTTCGCAGCAACGCGTCGGGCCGGCGGCCGCTCTTTCCCTGCGGCCGCCGCCACTAAAGGACGCGGAGCATCCGACCCGCTCAACCGAGCGGGCCCGTTGGACTCAGCGCCACGGTGGAACGAGGCGGTGCACGACCCACCCCGAACTCCGATCGGCCCCGAACGCGAAGACTTCGACGGAGAAGGATTCGACGGCGAGGGGTTCGAAGGCGGCCGGCCGGCGCCGCTCGGCCACGGTTCTGCCCTGGGCCTGAAAGCGCACCCGACGAAGGTGCTTTGCCTGTCCGAGCCCGGCCGGCCAGCGCAAGACCTGCGCGATCGCTTCGGCGCCGACGTAGAACTCGAAGAGGTTTCTTCGCCGGTCCGCGCGCTCGCCCGCTTGGCCCACGGCGGCTACGCCGGCGTCTACGCCGACGCCCAGCATTTCGCCGAGGCGTTCGACGCCGGCCGGTTGGTTCAGAACGAGCGGATCCTGCAGGGCATGCCCGACGGCGTCGTGGTGCTCGACGCCGACAGCCGCATCCTGTGGGGCAACGGCCGCCTGCGGGAGTGGGTCGGCAAAGACGACCTCACGGGCCAAAACTTCTACAAGGTGCTCGGCGGGCCCGACATCCTTGGGCCCGACTACTGCCCCTTCCACACCGCGCTGGCCAAGCAGCAGCGCAGCGCGTCGACGCTCCGCTGCCAAGACGGTCGGCACTTCCGCGTCCACGCGGCGCCGGTTTACGACGCGAAGGCCAACGCCTCTCGCGCCCGCGTCGGCGGGCAAGTAGCGGTGGCGTCGCCCGAGCACCTGGTGGTCACCATCCGCGACGTCACCGACGAGATGCTCCAGCAGCAGAAGCTGGCCGCCATCCACCAAGCCGGGGTCGAGCTCGCCGACCTGTCGACCGACGAGGTCGCCAACATGGACCTCGAGGAGCGGATCGACCTCCTCAAGTCCAACATCCTGCACTGCACGCAGGACGTGCTGCAGTTCGACGTCGTCGAGATCCGGATGCTCGAACAGGGCAGCGGCGTGCTGCAGCCGCTGCTGTCGGTCGGCATGAAGCCCGAGGCCGAGTCCCGCGAGCTACGCGTCGACGCGTCGGGCAACGGCGTCACCGGCTTTGTCGCCGCGACCGGCCAGAGCTACCTGTGCGAGGACACCAGCGAAGACCCGCTGTACATCGAGGGCGCCCAGGACGCCCGCAGCAGCCTGACCGTGCCGCTGATGATGCACGACCAGGTGATCGGCACCTTCAACGTCGAGAGCCCCGAGCCGCGGGCGTTCTCCGAGAGCGACCTGCAGTTCCTGGAGATCTTCGCCCGTGACGTCGCGGCGGCGATCAACACGCTCGAGCTGCTCGCCGCGGAGAAGGCGACGACCGCCGCCGCCAGCGTCGAGGCGATCCACTCCGCGGTCGCCCTGCCGGTGGACGACATCCTCAACGACGCCGTGAACGTGATGGAGCGGTACATCGGGCACGAGCCCGACGTCGCGGAGCGGCTCGCCCGCATCCTGACCAACGCCCGCGACATCAAGCAGGTCATCCAGAAGGTTGGCCAGTCGATGGCGCCCATCGAGGCGCGGCCGCCCAGCGTCTGCATCGAGCCGCGGGCCGCGCTCGTCGGCAAGCACGTCCTTGTGGCCGACGCGGACGACACCGTCCGCGGCGCGGCCCACACGCTGCTGGAGCGCTACCGCTGCATCGTCGAGACCGCCCACGACGGCAAAGAGGCGATCTACATGGCCCGCAACCTCCGCGGCAGCGGCGGCTACGACGCCATTATCGCCGACATCCGCTTGCCCGATATGTCCGGCTACGAGCTCCTGCTCAAGCTGCACGAGATGAACGAAACAGCGCCGCTGATCTTGATGACCGGCTTCGGCTACGACCCGGGGCACTCGATCGTCAAGGCGCGGCAGGCCGGGCTCAAGGCCGTGCTCTACAAGCCCTTCCGCTTGGACCAACTCCTCGAGACGGTTGAGCAGGTGGTCTCCGAGGACCTCGATTAGCGATCACACAAGGCCGTTGAATCGCGGGCCCGGATGGCAGCTTCTTTAGCCGGGCCCGGGCGATCGCAACTCACCTTCGCCGCGCACCCGGCCCGGCGGCTCACGATCCAAGACGGAACCCGCCTCGACTGGTCGCCGCCGCTCCGGCGCAGCCGGCCCCTGCCCCCGCCCTTCTTCTGTATTACATCAGCGCCGTCGCCGTCTTGCTGGCCGCCCTTGCCGGGCACGCGGTGCTGTGGGTCGGCATCGTTAACCGCGTCCACGGGGTTGGCATGCCGCGGTGGCTGATGGACGGGGTTACGCACGCCTGCGTCCTGGCGTTCGGGCTGCTGCCGCTGGCGTGGGTCGCCCTGCGTTGGTCGAACGGCTTGCTGCTGGCCGACCCGCTGACGGGCGGCGGGCCCGCGGCGTGGTACCTGGTGCTCTGCCTGCTCGTCGCCGCGACGGGCGCCGCGGCCCGCGTCTACGCCACGCTCCACCCCGAACGACGCGGCGCGCTCCTCCGCCACGACCGTCGAGAGATTGACCTGCGCCAGCAGCTCGGCCCCGAAGCCTTCGCCCCCGGCACGCCACGCCGGTTGGCGACGCTGCCCGGCAACGAGCTCGTGCGGCCCGTGCTCGCGTCGAAGGAACTGCGGGTCCCGCGGCTGCCTGCCGAGCTGGACGGCTACCGCATCGCCCACCTTAGCGACCTGCACATGTCGGGCCGGGTCGCGATGGCGTACTTCCAGGCGGTCGTCGACGAGACGCTGAACACCGGCGCCGACCTGATCGCGCTGACGGGCGACCTGGTCGAGTTCGACCCGCAGCACGCCTGGCTCGACGGCACCCTGCTCCGGCTCGCCGCGCCGGACGGCGTCTGGTTCGTGCTCGGCAACCACGACCTCCGGCACGACCACGCCAAGCTCCGCCGAACGCTGACCGCCGCGGGGCAGTTTGACCTTGGCGGCTCGGCGGTCGACGCCGAGCTGCGGGGCAAGCGGGTCCGCTTCGTCGGCAACGAGCTCCCGTGGTTCGGCCCGCCCGGCGACCCGACGGGTGACGGCCGACCGGTCGACCTAACGGTCTGCCTGGCCCACGGGCCCGACCAGTTCCGCTGGGCCCAGCGGCACGGCGCCGACTTGATCCTCGCCGGTCACAACCACGGCGGTCAGGTCCGCGTGCCGCTGCTCGGCGCCGTGGTGACGCCGAGCATCCACGGCACCCGCTACGCCGGCGGCACGTTCCGCCGGGGGCGGACGGTGATGCACGTCAGCCGCGGCCTCGGCTCGCTGGCGCCGCTCCGCTACAACTGCCCGCCCGAGCTCGCGTTGCTGACGCTGCGCCCCGGGTAGGGTCGGCCGGAGGCGAAGACTCGCCCTTGGAGAGCGAAAACCCTGGCGTACCGGCCTTCGCTAGGCGACAGTGATCGGGGCTGCGAACCGATCAGCCGAGTCGCCGCGGAGCTACGACAGCGACCACCGCTTCACCGGAGAGCCGGCTTGATGCGATCGCTAGTCGTGGAAGGCTTCGCATTGATGTCGAACGCCGCCCGGCGAGGCTGCGTCGCAGCCTGGCCGACTACACCGCTTGGCGGGACAACCTGACCGTAGCGAGTAACGCAGCGGCGCCGGCGCCCGAACCGTCCGCCGTCGGCTCGCTCTGGTCGGCCGCCTGTTTGCTGCAAAGCGGACGCCGGCGGGGGGCTCGCGGAGTCCGACTGGCCGGCTAAAAGTCTATCGCGGTGGCACAAAACGGCGGCCCAAAACGGGTTGCTGAAGTTTGGCGTTTCGCTTGGTAGCCTTACCCTCAGCTTATTCTACTCGGACCGCAGTCTCTTAGGTGGCCCGACGTAAGTCGTGACGCGGCGTGCTCGGCGAGGGCCGATTGATCGCTCAAGGGCTTGAAAATAATCCCGGCGCGGGGCTTCTGAGAAACTCGCCAGATTTTTTCTGCCAAGCCAGCGGATTCGAATCGGCCGCCAAACCCCACGCCGCCGCTCAGCCGAAGCTGGCGTTCTTGGCGCCCATGCGGCGGGCGTAGCCCCAGCGGATGGCGGTCCGCGTGACCACGCGGTTCAGCAAGTCGGCGTGCCAGGGCATCGGCCGCAGGATGTCGACGCACAGCACCACCCGCACGCCCTCCGACCGGTTGTGCACCTCGTGGTCCCAGTCGTCGTCGAACAGCAGCCCCTCGCCCTCACGCCAGTGGTGCTCGACGTCGCGGATCTGCATCCAAGGCGGGTTCTCGGCGGGCACGATCAGCGGCAGGTGGTACCGCAGGTAGCCGAAGTAAGGGCTCACGTGCGGCGGCACCGACTTGCCCGGTTCCAGGATCGAGAAGAACGCCTGGAAGAGGTCGGGGAGGGTGTCGAGCACCTCGACGGTCCGGGGGCAGCGGGCCCGATTGTCGGCCGGTTTGAGCCCCATCGCGTACAGCAGAAACACCCGCCAGCCGGTGTCCGCGTCGGACGAGATGTGGGCCCGGCCGGGGTCGATCTCGTGGTACCGCGGGATCGCCGAGCGGTCGGGCAGGACCGCGTCGAGCTCTTCGCGGATCACGCCACGCGCCGCCTCGAGCCGGCGGAGCTCGGGGCGGGTTTGGTCGATGTCGTAGACCACGGGCCGCCGGTCGCCGCCCGCGGCGTGGTAGTAGACCCGGTTGGCCAGCTTCCGCAGCATCGCTCTCTGCTCCCAACGCGACCGGCAGCGCCTGCGTCTGGTATCCTACTTCAAGCGGTCGCCTGATTCACGCTGGCTGGTCTGCACGGGGCCGATCAGCAAGTCGGAGCGTCAAACGCCGGGCTCCTCGACGACCGGGTTGGTGAGCTGCCCGATGCCCTCGATCGCCACGGTGACGGTGTCGCCCGGCTGGAGCCAGACCGGCGGCGTGCGGGCGAAGCCGACGCCGTGCGGCGTGCCGGTGAAGATCGCCGTGCCGGGCAGCAAGGTTGTGCTGCCGCTGAGGAACTCGATCAGCGTCGGGACGTCGAAGATCATGTCCTCGGTTGTCCAGTCCTGCATGGTCTGGCCGTTGAGGACCGTGCTGATCCGCAGGGCGTTGGGGTTGGCGATCGACTCACCGTCCGACTCGCCACCGCGGGCGGGCGTCACAAGGCAGGGGCCGAGCGGGGCGAACGTGTCAAACGTCTTGCCCCGGCACCACTGGCCGCCACCGGCCATCTTCTGCCAATCGCGGGCCGAGACGTCGTTGCCGCAGGTGTAACCGAGCACGTAGTCGAGGGCGTCCGCCGCGGCGACGTTCTTGCACGCCCGGCCGATGACGACCACCAGTTCGCACTCGTAGTCGACCCGGTCGCTGCGCAGCCGCCGCGGGAGCTGAATCGGCTCGCCGGGCGCCGCGACCGCGGCGGTCGATTTCCTGAAGACGACCGGGTGCTCCGGCGTCGGCTTGCCCCCCTCCTCCGCGTGCTTCTGGTAGTTGAGCCCTATGCACAGGAGGTCGACCGGGTCGATCGGCGCCAGCGGCCGGCCCTCGGGCAGGGGATCACCCGTGTCGCGGAGCCCGCGGAAAGACTCGGGGCCGAGCAGCGATCCTTCGAGCCGCGTCCTTGAGCCGTCGGCGTGCAGGCGGCCGAGGTGCGTGGCGCCGTCGGTCGATTCGATGCGGAGGATCTTCATGCTCGGTTTACTCCGTTCGGTAGACCGTTGTGGCGCGCTCGCGGCTAACGAGGCCGGCGGCCACATCTTGCTCGACGGCCGACCGGTCACGCCCGGCGGGGTCGCCCCAGCCGCCGCCACCGGGCGTTTCGATGCGGAGGACGTCGCCCTGGTTGATCGTCGTGAGCACCTTGGTGGGCAGCGTTTCAACCGTGCCGTCGGCGCGCAGGCAGCAGCAGAAGGCGCCACGGGCGTGGTGGTCGGTCTCGACGCCCCAGGGAGTGAAGCGACGCCGGTCGGCGCCGATGGAGGCCGTGACGCCATCGGCGAGGGACTCGATCTCGCGTACCAAGCCGACGCCGCCGCGCCGCCGGCCGGGCCCCTCGCTGTCGGGGATCATCGCGTACCGCCGGACGCGGAGCGGGTACGCCTGCTCGATCACCTCGACCGGCGTGTTGAGGGTGTTGGTCAGGTGCGTGTGAACCGCGTCGCCGCCGTCCTGGTCGTGCAGCGCGCCCTGCCCGCCGGCGAAGGTCTCGACGTAGTTGAAGTAGGCGCCGGTCGCCGGGTCGATGCCACCGAGGTTGATCAGGTTCATCTCGCCGCTGCACGCGGCGCACACCCGTTCGGGCGCCGCCTGGTAGAGGGCGCCGAGAAGGGCGTCGACCACGCGCTGATCGGTCAGGATGTTGGCGTTGCCGATCGCCGCCGGGAACCGGGCGTGCAGGACACTCCCCTCCTCGGCGACCACGTGGATCGGGCGGTAGGCGCCGCTGCTGACCGGCAGGTCGGGGTCGATCACCGCCTTCGCCGCGTAGTAGACACACGACTTGACCGCCGAGTCGCGGCAGTTGAGCGGTCCGCGGACCTGCGGGCTGCTGCCGCGGAAGTCGGCTGTCAGCCCGTCCCCGGCGATGGTGACCGCCACGCGGATGCGGATTGTTTCGTCGGTGACGCCGTCGTCGTCGAGGAAATCTTCAAAGCGGTACTCGCCGTCGGGCAGGCCCGCGATGCCGGCCCGCATGCAACGCTCCGCGTGATCGAGCACGTACCGGGCGTACGCGAAGACGGGCCGAGCGCCGGCCGCGGCAATCATCTCGGCGACGCGCGCTTCGGCCGTCCGCGCCGCGGCGTACTGCGCGAGCAGGTCGCCGCGCAGCTCGTCCTGCGTCCGGACGTTCTGCTCGATCAAACGGAGCACGTCGGACGCGAACTCGCCTTGCCGGAAGACCTTGGTCGGCGGGATCTGCAAACCCTCCTGGAAGATCTCGTGGACGCCGAACGGCATGCTGCCGGGGGCGTAGCCGCCGAGGTCGATGTGGTGGGCCGTCGTCGCGGCCAGCGCGACAGGTTCGCCCTCGTGGAAAACGCCCGACACCATTGACACGTCGGGCAGGTGGCCGGGGCCTTCGGGGTACGGCAGGTTGGTGATCACGGCGTCGCCGGGCTCGAACCGATCGATCGGGAACTCCGCCAGGACCGACCGCAGGATGGCCGGCATGATGCCCAGGTGCAGCGGCGTGCCGACCTCGGCCTGCGCGATGACCTGGCCGTCCGGCAACGCCAACGCCGCCGAGCAGTCGCGGCGGTCTTTGATGTTCGGCGAATAGGCCGACCGGACCATCGCGGCGCACGCCTCCTCGGCGACGCCGCGGAATCGGTTCCGCATGATCTCGAGCGTCACGGGGTCGACGTCTGGGTCTTGGTCTTCACTCACGGGGCGGCCTCCATTAGCGTGCGGTAGCCGCGGACGCCGCGGTGGAGCTCGTCGATCGCGATCCACTCGTCGTGTGTGTGCGCCTGGGCGATGTCGCCCGGGCCGATGACCACCGTCGGCAGCCCGGCGGGTGCGAAGTGGTTGGCGTTGGTCGTGTAAGGGGCCCCGGCGACGGTCGACTCGATCCCCGCCGCGGCCAACCGCGAGGCCAGCCGCTCGCCGAGTTCGAGCGACGCTTCCGACGCGAACGGCGGGGCCGATTCGATCGCCTCGAAGGCGTAGGCAAAGCCCTTCCGCTGCATCGCTAAGCGATCGAGCACCCCTCGGACCGACGCCAACGCATCGCTAGCAACCTGGCCCGGCGTCAGGCGTTGGTCGAGTTGGACCTCACACCGGTCGGGCACGATGTTGTGCTGCACGCCGCCGCGGATGCCGTTGACGCTGCACGTCATGCGGCCGGTCAGCGGGTGGCTCGCGTCGATGCGTGCGATGTGCTCCTGCTCGATCGCCACGACCGCCCGGGCCATATCCGACACGGCGTTGTGCCCCCGGTCGGGCGTGCTTGAGTGCGCTGCGTGGCCGTGGGTGACGACCCGCCAGCGGAGGAAGCCGTTAGACGCCGCGACGACCCGCATGCCGGTCGGTTCGCCGACAACGACCTCGCTGGGGCGCCAACCGAGCGCGTCGGCGCCGTTGACAAACGCCTGGGCGCCGACCTGGTCGTGCTCCTCGCCGACGCTGAACAAGATCGCGACGTTGGCGCCGAGCGTGCCGGCGGCGATCGCCTCTTTGGCGGCCCACAGCATCGCGGCGCCGGTCCCTTTGGTGTCGCAGGCGCCCCGCCCCCAAACGCGGCCGTCGCGCACCCCGCCGCCGAAGGGGTCAATCGTCATGCCGTCGACACCGACCGTGTCGAGGTGGCTGTCGAACAACCGCCACGGCAGTTCGGCGCCAAGGGAGTGCGTCACCAGTAGGTTCGCGCCGAAGCCCTCGACCGGCAGCCACGCGGCCTGCAAGCCCCAACCGCACGCCAGCTCCGCCAACCATTCGCCGAGAACGCGTTCGGCGTCGCATCGGCCCGAGACGTGGTGCGTCACCGTGTCGAAGCGGATCATGCCCCGTAGCAGCGACACGCAGTCGGCCACGGTGGCGGCTGGCCCATCTTCGTTGTTAGCGGGATCGCGGGGCGAGTCGGTCATGGTGGGCTCGTGCAAGGCTGGCAGGGCCACGTATTCTATGGATCCTTACGCCGCGAATGAACCGAGGGCGACCAGCGGGAGCCCGGGCCACGCAGGGGAGCGCCCCATCCCGAGGGTACATTTCCCAAGCAGTCATCGATAATGGGGCCCGAACGGGCAACCCGCCGCGACCGACAACCGACAAGGCAATCCGCTTGAGCACTCGAATTGGCGTCGACACCGGCGGGACTTTCACCGATGTCGTCGGCCGCAACAACGCGACGGGCGCCGTGCGGCTGCTGAAGACGCCCAGCACGCCAGACGACCCCGGGCGGGCGGTCCTTAACGGCCTGCGTGAGGGCGCCGACCGCGGGTGGTGGGCGCTCGGCGACATCAGCGTGGTTGTCCACGGCACGACGGTCGCCACGAACGCCCTGCTCGAGCGGCGCGGCGCCCGCGTGGCGATGATCACCACCCGTGGCTTCCGCGACGTCCTCGCCATCCAGCGGCAGAACCGCCCCGCGATGTACGACCTGCGCAGCCGCCGTCCGGCGCCGCTCGTCCCGCGCGCGGCGCGTCTGGAGGTCTCCGAACGGACGCTCGCCACCGGCGCCGTCGAGACGCCCATCGACCCGACTGAAATGGATGGCGTGGTCGATCGACTCAAGCAGATCAACCCCGAAGCAGTCATCGTCGGCTTGCTGCACAGCCACACCAACCCGACGAACGAACGCGCCGTCGGCGAGGCGTTGCGGCTGGCGCTGCCGGGCGTCGCGGTCTGCCTGTCGCACACCACGGCCGGCGACCAAGGCGAGTTTGAGCGGTTTTCAACCGCGGCCGCCAACGGCTACGTCCAACCGGTGATGCAATCCTACTTGGCCAACCTCGAAGCGGGCCTGCGGAACATCGGCGTCACAGCGCCGATGCTCGTGATGAAGTCGAGCGGCGGCGCCGCGACCGCTGCGGCCGTTGCGAGGCGGTGCATCGAAACGGCCCTCTCCGGCCCGGCGGGCGGCGTCCGCGCCGTGGCGGACTTGGCGTCTCGCGTCGCGGGCGGCAACCTCATCGCCGCGGACATGGGGGGCACCAGCTTCGACGTCGCGGTGGTCACGGCGGGCCGGCCGCATCCCGCCCGTGAAGCGTCCGTCGGCGGATTAACGCTTCGGGTCCCGATGCTTGACATCCACACCATCGGCGCGGGCGGCGGCAGCGTCGCCTGGGTCGACGCGGGCGGGGCGTTACGCGTCGGCCCGGAGTCGGCCGGCGCCGCGCCCGGCCCCGCCTGCTACGGGCGTGGCGGCACGCGTCCAACGGTGACCGACGCGAATCTGGTCCTCGGGCGGCTAGCGCCGGGCGACTCCCTCGCGGGGGATGGGTTGGACCTAGCCGCTGCCCGCGAGGTGATCGAGCGGGCGCTGGCCGAGCCGCTAGGCGTCGAGATCGAAGCGGCCGCGATAGGCGTTCTGCGGGTGGCCAACGCCGCGATGGTCGCCGCGATTCGAAAGCTGACCATCGAACGCGGCGTCGACCCCCGGGAGTACGCGCTCTGCCCCTACGGCGGGGCCGGCCCGCTGCACGCGGCGGAGTTGTGCGAGGAACTCGGCGCCCCACGCGTTGTCGTCCCTGCGGCTCCCGGCGTCTTTTCGGCCTGCGGGCTTCTGCTGTCGGACCTCCGCGAAGACCGCTTCGCCACGGTGCAGGCGCCGCTCGACGTGGCGGGAGTCGTGGCGATCGACAAAGCGTCCCGGCGGCTGGAGCCCGAAGCCGCCGACGGCCTGCGTCGAGACCGCTTTGAGAGCTCACCGCGAGCCGCCCGCCGCGCCGCGGCGCTGCGCTACCGTGGGCAGAGCAGCAGCCTTGAGATCGAGCTGCCGCCGAGCGGACTGACGCCAACTGCCGAGCAGTTGTCGAACGAGTTCCACACCGCTCACCGCAAGCGGTTCGGCTTCGACCGGCCGCGGCACGCGGTCGAGGTCGTCGGCGTCGCGGTGTCGGTCGAGCTGGCGCTGCCCGGGGCCACGGCAGCCGGAACCATAGAACCGATCTCAGCCGAGGCGGCTGAGCGGGAGCGGCCCGTCTGGTTTGTGTCGGGCGGTTCGGCCAAACCGATGACGGCGCGGGTCGCCGACCGCCGCGGCCTGGCGCCCGGTCGGCCTGTCGTCGGGCCGGCGATCATTACGCAAGCGGATACGACCACCGTCGTGCCGCCCCGCTGGTCGGCAACCCCGCAGGCGGGCGGGGAGATGGTGCTTGTGTGGCGGCCGACCGGGGATTGACTAGGCTCGTCCGGAGCGATGACACGGTGGCGTTCGCGTTGGGGAGTGCCGGGCGGCAGGAGCCTGGGCGCCGCCTGAGCCCGCTGCGTCGCTCAAGCGCCGCCCAAGCACCGCCAAGCCAATCGAGTGCCGCCCGATCGAGTGCGGTCCAGTCGAGTGCCGCCGAGAGGAGTCGAACCTCCACGCCCTTGCGGGCACAGGTACCTGAAACCTGCGCGTCTGCCAATTCCGCCACGGCGGCAAGCGAGGCCGCTAACAGCGGTCCCGTTTCGCGAAGCGTCGCATAACCTCCTCACGCCTGCAAGTGGGGCCGCCCTGTCGGCCACGGCCGCGAATCAATAACGCGGCACGCTGGGGTCGATCGCCTGTGACCAGAGGTCGATCCCGCCCGCCATGCTTTGGGCCTTCGCAAACCCTTGTCCGCGTAGCCAAACCGCGACCTGAGCGCTCCGCATGCCGTGATGACACATCACCACGATCGACTGTTCGCGGTGCGGCTCGAGCGTTTCAAGACGCGCCGGGATCTCACCCATCGGGATCAGCCTCGCCGCGGCTACCGACGCCACCGCGTGCTCGTCCGGTTCGCGGCAGTCGATCAGCACGAACGCCTCGCCCGCATCGAGCTTGGCGGAGACCGCTTCGCAAGTGGTCTCCAAGTCGTTGGCGCCTGCGTTCGCGTTTGAGGCTTCGTTCACCGCCGCGGCTCCTTCGCAAAAAGACAACCGCCGCGGCGACCGGTGGTCGCCGCGGCGGGGAGAACTGCATCCGCTTCGCAAACGCTAACTTCGGCCTAGAGGCCCTCGACGCCTTCCGGCAAGGTTTCGCGGCCGTTGCGGGTTACGACCCAGAGGTAGACGTCGGGATCGACCTGGTCGCTGATCGCGCTGCCGTGGCCGTCGCCCCAGCCGTGCTGGACGACGCCCGGGTGCTGCGAACTCGGGCCCCACAAGACGTTCACATTCCCATGCGGGTTGTCGGCGCTCGGCATGTACCACTCACGCTGGTTGGCGTTGTTATCACCGACGCTCGTTCGGTTGTTGCCGCGGTTGAGGGAAGCGCCATTCGGGTTCTCGTTGTGCGTCCAAGCGCCTTGGTTGGGATCGCCAGCCGTCGCTTCGCGGATAGGAGCGGTGCCGTTGCCGGTTGTATTCGGCCACGTCGCGACGCCGTACGAAGCGAATCCGCTATACCAGCTGGTAAAGCGACGCTCCTTTGACTCGGTGAACATCACGGTCTTCGACGTGCCGTCGACCATGCTGCGGAACGCGTTGCCTCGTTTGTTGACGGGAGCATTGTTGCCGGTCCCGATCCGCCCCGGGAAAGCGAGTACGCCGTTGCCACATAGGGAGCCGGTGCAGTTAGCGGGTGGCGAGTCTTGGCCGGAGCCTGAGGTCGCGAGCCCGTTGCCACTCTGCAGGTAGTGCGTCGACGGGAGGGCTATGTAGTTACCGACCGCGGGATCGGCGAGGGAAGTCGGCGCGGGGAAATCGGTGGTTGTCGGGTCGCCCGGGTAGCTGGGGCACAGCATCGGCTCGATCTCAACCTCCCATACATAAGGATTCGCCGCCACGGCGCCGCCGTTCGGGTCGACACGGTGAACCGCGATGTTGCCTTCCGTACCGGTGGCAAAGGCCGACCACCGGAATTGACCAGATCCTTGCCGGATCTTGTCGAACAGTACATTTTCCTCCGCGAAGGGAAGCAGAGACACAACCCAACTGTAGCCGTCACCCAGCTGCGCGGGGTCGGGGCCTGTCGCC
>JBCCZD010000065.1:0-16821 GCA_039188275.1 Planctomycetota bacterium | reverse complement strand
GTTCCGGCGAGTCGCCGATGAGCCCGGAGTATCGCGACCGGCGCCCCGTCACCAAAACGTCGCCGGGCCGAACGGTATGACCGGTTCGCCCGGCTGTGCCGCCTGCATGGTCCTGGGTGAGGCTGCGGCTTTCTGCGAGCCGATCTAGAGTTCGTTCGGGCCGGTGTACGCTTCGAACGACCAACCCCGCACCCCGCCAACGCCGAGCGACGCATGGCTGCACTAAACCTGACCACTCCTCCCGAAGCAAGCGGTGCTTGGCTGGAGGAGGGCGTCGTCAAGATCCGCGGCGCCGGCGGTGGGGCGGAGCTGGCCGGCCGGCTGCTCGCGGCTGAAGCGGTCCGTTCGGTTGTCCTGGATCACAATCGTGACGAGGCCGCCGTGCACCTCACGCCGGCTGCCACGCAGCCCGCCGATGAAGCCCTGCTGCGCGACTTGGCTACGCTGGCGCGTGACCAGCAAGCGGCGCTCGCGCAAACGACCGGCCGCCTGCGGGCTGCGGGAGAGATCGTGTGCTGGATCGACCACGAAGGGGGCGTCGACAGCTACTTCCGCGCGCCGCAGATGGCGACCGGCTGGAAGCGGATCGCCTACCTCGCCGGCGCGGCGTTGACGTTCGGCCTGGCCGTCATCGGCGCCGTCTTGCCGGGGCTGCCCACCACGCCGTTCTTGCTGCTTACGAGCTACTGCCTGATCCGCTCGTCCAGGCGGCTGCATGACAAGCTGTTGCGGTCGCGGGTCTTCGGCGGCCTGCTCCGCGACTGGCACGCCCACCGCGGCGTGCGGCCCGGCGTGAAGACCAAGTCGCTGGCCGTCATGGCGATCGTTGTCGGCGCGACGATTCTGCTAAGCGGAATGCCGCCGCGGGCGATGATCGGCATCGTCGCCTGCTCGATGATCGGCGTGGTCTGCATCTGCCGCTTGCGAGTCATCCGTTGAGCAGCGGCAAGCAGCCACCGCAGACAACCCGGCCACGGTTGGGGCCCGGCCGTCTACTTGACCTCAACCGAAGTGCCCGGGGCGTTCACGTCGACCTGGCCGTCCTTGTAGCGGACGTCGGTCCCCGGCGCCTTGACGTCGACGTCGTTTAACCCGTCGACGCTTACGTCGGTGCCGGGCGCCTTGACGTTCCACTTGCCCCCTTCGCCCTTGATGTCGATCCCCAGGCCGGGGATCTCGATGCTGGTGCCGCCGCCTGTGGCGCCGCCCTCGGCGGGCTCGGCAGCCGGCGCCGCGGCGTCGCCCCCTTCACCCTGCCCGCCGACGTTTACGCTTACGTCGCAGCCGGCAACAATGCCGATCAACATCAGGACGCCTAGGCTTGTGGTACGCATCGCTTTTCCCAAAGTAGTTATTGATAGGTTGCTGTAGTTTCCGCAGCGTCGTGGCGATGGTCAACTCGCCGCTCCGCCGGGCGGGGCCTCGGTCGCCGGGTTCAGGCAGTTCTCCGCGATCCAGCGGATGCAATCGACACACACGGCGTCGCCGAAGCCGAAGAGCGCTTGGTTGAGCGTCGCCTCGACTCGATAGCCGCCGGCGCCCATCAGCCGGGCACACTCGTCGGCGTTCAGCAGACGGACTTGAAACCGCCCGCCGCCCGCCTTGAACAGGATCTGCCGGCCGCTGCCCCCCTTGGGCGTGCGGAGGCAGCCGGCGAGGCCGTCCGTACGCAGCTCGGCCATCGACCGGCCTTTCCGGACCCGGCGGAAGACCGTTCCGTACGACGCACGCCGGCACTTGATCATCTCGTTGGCTACCGCCCGGTGACGCTGGCTCATCTGACTCAGCAAGTAGTCGGCACGCTCTTCGGACCACCAGGCGCCGGAGCCCGCCGGAGGATCATCGAGGACCGCCTCAAAATCAGCGGCGCCGTACGCGGGTGGCTCGGGCAGTTCGAAGTGCGACCAGCGGATCCCGTTGTCCCGGGCGACAAAGCCGAGCAGCTTAGGCGGGCGGAGCACGGACGCCGCCGGTGGTTTGGTCGAAGTCCCCTCCGTGGCGTTGTGACCGATGACGAACAGCCGAGGCCGGCTCTGGGGCACAAAGTGAGCGGCGTCGAGCGTGAAGGCGTCGACCGCGTAACCCAGGTCGTTGAGCGAAGCGAGTGCGGCTTCGAAGTCGGCGCCGCCGTTGGAGGAAAGGAAGCCGGTGACGTTCTCCAGCAGCACCAGCGGTGGCCGGCGGTCGCCCATCCGCTCGAGCAGTCGGTGGAAGCCCCAGTAGGCGGACGACTGGCCGGCGTGGATCCCGCGGCGGCCGCCAGCGAGCGACAGGTCGGTGCAGGGGAACGAAGCGTGGGCCAGCGTCGCGGAAGGGACTTCGCTGGGCCGCTCGGCCAGCCGGTGGATGTCTTCGCCCGAATAGTGCGGCGAGGGCCCGAAATGCCCCTCGTACATCCGCCGCTTTCCGGGGTCGAGGTCGTTGGCGAACACCACTTCCCAGCCGACCTGTTCGAGCCCCATCCGGGCGAGCCCAACCCCCGCGAAGAACTCCAGCGCCGTCCGACCCGCGACCGGCGGCGGGGCGGGGCTGGCGTCGAACAGCGGGCGTTGGTGCTGAGAGGTCATCGCGTCCGTGCGGGGCTTTGGTCTCAACTAGATGACCACAACGCCGGGGTCGTGAGAAGCCCACGCCCGTTCGCATTGGGCTAGCCTTCCGCCAACCTGCGGGCGTGGTTGCGTAGGCGAGCGGGCAACTCGCCCGACTTCAGCCCGCACTCCCAAACCGTCCACACCGAGTAGCCCCGCTCGCGCAGCTCACGGGCCACGCGGCGGTCGCGTCGACGGTTGCGGGCTAGCTTGGCGACCCAGTACTCCCGGTTGGTCTTGGGCACCCGCTGTGCCCGTGGGCAGGTGTGGCCGTGCCACCAGCAGCCGTGCACGAACAACGCGATGCCCGCGTCGATCAGCACGAAGTCGGGACGCCCCGGCAGCCCCCGGACGTCCCGGCGGTAGCGGATGCCGGCCCGACGCAGCAGCCGGGCAACCAGCAGCTCGGGCGCGGTGTCTCGGCTCTTCACGGCGGCCATAATCCGCCGGCGTGCTGCGGGCGTCTCCTTCGGCATGCCGTGCTCCGTCCTTTTTACCCTTTTTACCGCGCACCGCCGACCGGTGTGAGTTCGAGCCTCGCCTCCCACGCCATGCAGAGCTCGTCGACGGAGGAGGGAGCGCCTTCCAGGATGTCGTCTCCAACGATCTGCGACGGCAGCTTCAGACCACCTTTGGCGGACAGCCGAGTGTACAACTCGATGAACTGCTGAACGCGGCGTTTGGGAGTGTCGCCCCGCAACGCATTGCTGAGCCGCTCGCCGTCAACCGTTTCACGAGCGAACAGGTTCGCCCGCGTGAACGGCGGCAGGTGTTTCCGGCCTAAAAGGAAGTGGTGCAGCCGTTCAAAGTCGGCCGGCGCTACTTCCGCGACGGCGACCGCCAGCTCCGACAGCTTGCAAACGCCCCGGGCCGACGGGATGGCGCGCTTGACGTGGCGGTTGCAGAGGATCTCGTTCGGCACCGGCAGCACAACCACCGCGATCTGGTCCCTGTAGCGGTCGCGGGCTTCTTCGAGTAGGGGGCCGACTCGCCGGCAACTGCCGCACGCGTAGTTCATCAGCTCGACGATCACGTGCTCCGCCTCGGGGGAACCGAGCAGCGGGAACTGGTATGGGTCGATCTTCATCTTGCCGCCTAGAAGCGCAACCTGCCGAGTTGCGTCGCGTCGGCGGGTCGGTCTTGAAGCTTGCGGCTGAATGTCGGAGCCGAGGGGACGCCCGGCGTCCGGTTTCGTGTCGCCAGCCGAGGGAGCGTTGCCGCTGGCGACCATCGCCAGCGTGCGCCCGGCGGCGGCTGGTGGATCGGCTTCCAGCGAGAAGTCGCCCGACAGGCTGGCCGCGTCAATCACGTTCATCTGCGGCGGGAACATCACCTGACCGACGGCCAGAGCCGCCGCCGCGGCGATGCCGCCGAGCGTGGGGACGCCGAGCGGGGGTGGCGGCAGCCGGCTGGGGGCGCGGCGGCCTTCGCCAATCGGGACCAGCGGCGCGGCGGGCCCGTTGGCTGAGCGACGCGAGGCAGCCCGCCGGGCGACGATCGCCAACGCCGCCGCAGCGACTCCGCAGGCATGGATCGCCAGGCAAAAGGCGCACGGCGGTGCGGCGCCAGTTGCCTGTAACGCCAAGAACCAGACCGCGGCGCCCAGGACGATCGGCGTGAGCAGTTCCAGAAGCCGCCAACCCGTGGCGTCGACAGCCCCCGACCGACGGCCAACTAACAGCGCCGCCATCAACACGCCGGCATAGGCGACGACCCCCGCCATTGAGACCGGCGCCCCCATCCAGGCCGACCATCGGCTGTCGAGGGCCGCGCCGCAATCGAAGCCGCCAAGGCCGTCGCAGCCAGCGCCGCCGCCACCACCGCTCCGGAAAAACAGAAAACCCGACACCGCCGCGGCGAGAAGCGCAAGCGCTCGGATAGCCCAGACTATGGCCTGCGAAGTCTGCGGCGCGTTTGCCTTACCGTATGGCTTCACCGATTTGTGACCGAGTAGCAAGGCGAGAGCGAGGAGAAGGGTACACGCCGAGCCGCTGCACTTGCAGGGGGAATAACAGTATACGCGAGCTAGCTAGCCAGCCGCTAAGCCCTTGCTCCCCGAGCACTTACGCGGAACCCGATCGGGCGCTACGAGAGAAACGACGCCTTCTCGCAACCCGGGCTAAACCTCCTGACCCGCAAAGTCCGAATAAACGCTATGAACGGTCCGCGCTGCGCTGAGGCACACTGCTAGCGGCGCTGCGCTGGCAGCAGATTGCTCCCCCTACTCGGTTGTCCCCATTCGATCGCGAGGCACGGCAAAAATGAACATGCACCCCAAACTTCGGCCCCTCTGGCAGCGGATGCCCATTTGCGCCGGCCTCAGTGGCATGATGGCTTACAAGGCGCTCGGCCTGCCCACCTCGATCCTGCCGCGCGACTTCAAGGCGATCGTACGCAACTGGGATTACGAGATGTTCACCAAGCTGATCGGCAGCGGCCTCACAAAGGCCTACATCGACCAGCCCTGCTACTTCAAGATGCCGGAGAAGATCGAGCCCAAGGCCGATGTGGCGCCCGAGCACCAGCTTTCTGGTGATCAGCTCCAGGGCTTCTACGAGAACGGCTACGCCGGCCCGTTCGACGTCTTCAGCCCCGAAGAGATGCGGGACTTCAAGCAAGACCTGCTGGCGATGGAGAACACCGAGTCACAGACGTACGGCTTCGTCACGCCCCGCGACCGGCACTTCGAATCGCCGCGGCTGTGGAACTACATGAAGAGCCCGCAGGTGACGGACCGGATCGCCCAGATCTTGGGCCCGGACCTCAACTGCTGGCGGTCGCAGATCTTCTACAAGGGCCCGCACTCGCCCGCCATCCAGTGGCACCAAGCGAGCACCTTCATGGTGGAAGACTACCAGGACCCGGCCATTTTCCCGGCCGACCGCAGCGAAGTCTTCCAGATCACTGCCTGGATCGCCGTCGACGAGTCGACCACCGAGAACGGCTGCCTGAGGTTCGCCCGCGGCACGCACGACCGGATCCGCCCGATCAGCTTTGGCGGCAAAGAAGGCTTCTACAACGCGGCGTACACGCTTGACTTCGAAGAGGACGAGGCCGAGATCGTCGAGGTCCCCTGCAAGCCGGGCCAGATGGTCTTGTTCACCGAACGGTGCATCCACGGCTCGGCCGCTAATACGACCGACCGCTACCGCTTGGCGTTCAACCTGCGGGTGACGCCGACCAGCGTCGCGGCCTACCCCGACAAGAAGTACTACCGCAGCGTCTACAACGGGGGCAAGTACTTCCTCGACAAGTGGGGCGTTAGCCTGCTGCGGGGCGAAGACCGGCACCAGCTCAGCCGGACAATCCCGCCGGATTCGCTCGAGCATGGCAAGTTCACCGAAGTGCTCCGCCCCGCCGCTTGATCTCTGTCCCGGTTGGGGAAGCCGTCCATGCGAGACCTCGCCGGAAAACGCGCTCTGGTCACCGGCGCCGCGAGCGGCATCGGCCGGGCGACCGCGTTGCGCCTCGCGGGTGAGCGTGCCGACCTGTTCTTGGTAGACGTCGATCAGGTCGGCATGGAAGCAACAGCCGCCGAGGCCCGCCGGACCGGGGTCGAAGTCGCCACCCGGCACGCCGATCTGTCACGCGCGGCCGGCGTATCCGCCATCGCCCGCGAGGCGATCGACCGGTGGGCAGGCGTCGACGTCCTGGTGAACAACGCCGGCATCACTTACTACGGCTACACCCACGAGATGACCGACGCGCAGTGGGACCGCCTGATGGCGATCAACCTTGACGCGCCGGTCCGCCTGACGCGGGCCCTGCTGCCGTCGCTGCTCGCCAGGCCCGAGGCGCACGTGCTCAACGTCTGCAGCGTGCTCGGGCTAGTCGGCCTGCCGCGCGTCGGGGCGTACTGCACTTCAAAGTTCGGCCTTGTTGGTTTCAGCCAGACACTGCGGTCGGAGTACAACCGCTCAGGGCTTGGCGTCACGGCCCTGTGCCCCGGCTTCGCGCGAACCAACCTCTTCGCCGCGGCCGAACCCCGGCCTGGCGCCTCGACCAAGGCGCCGCCGGCGGTTCTGTGCACGACGCCGGCGCGCGTCGCCCGGGCAGCCGTCTCGGCGATCAAGCGGAACCGCGCCGTCGTGCGGGTCGAGCCTTTTTCGAAAGCCCTGTTCGCTTTTCACCAGTCATTCCCAACGGCCATGGACTGGTTGCTAGGAATCGGGCAGCGGCGGCGGGTGAAGCGCAAGGCGGCGCGGCTGGCTCAGCTCTCCGACGACCGCACCGAATCGATTCGGCTGCAGTTAGTGGAAGACGCCGCACGTCTGGAATCACTCCGCAAAGCGGCCTAAGAAAAGAGCCCGAGCCGGACCGCCACGCGGTCCGCACCCTCAGTTGGTTTCAAGCAATCGCCCCGCCGCAGCTGCTACCGTCGCCGGCTGTGCAGCCGTAGCAGTGGTCGCCGGTGGCGATGCGCCGCTCGGCGAGCTGGTCGAGGGTGACGTCCCACAGCCGCTTCGTTTCGTAGCCGGGCAGGCGCAGCGTGATCGCGTGGTTGAAGTCGCAGTCGTGCAACCGGCCCTGGCTGTCGATGTGGATTTGGTGGCGGCACATCAGGCCGTCAACCGTCGCCGGGTTGTAGGCGCCGATCAGCAAGGCCATGTAGTCGTCCAGTCTGCCCTGCCGCTCCAGGTCGTCCCGCCACCGCTTGATCGGCATGTTGGTGATGGTCCACAGCTCGTTGAAGACGAGCCCGAACCGCTCGCGGAGTTCCCGGCGGTAGTCTTCGGCAAGGCCCGCTTGCGGCGGCGGCAGGCTCGGGCCGACCGGGTTGTAGACCAGGTTCAGCCGCAGCCCCGGTTCGCGGCCGTAGCCCACCTCGTTAAGCCGCCTGAGCCCGTCGATCGAGGCGTCGTAGGCGCCCAGGCCGCGTTGCTTGCGGACGTTGTCTTCGAGGTAGCACGGTAGCGAAGCGACCACTTCGACCTGATGGTCCGCGAGGAACGGTGGAACCCAGCCGTACGCGGCGCCGGTCTTGGCGTTCTCGTAGGGGATAATCGTCGGGTTGCACCGGTCGATGACGCGGATGCCGAGTGCGCGGCACGCCGGCACGATCCGCTTGAACTGGGGGTTCATCTCGGGGCTGCCGCCGGTGAGGTCGACGGTTTCGACGCCCGGGTTCGCCGCGAGCCAAGCAAGCACGCGCCCGGCGGTCTCGTCGGTCATGTTCTCGTCGGCGCCGGTCCGGATGGGCGACGACTCGACGTGGCAGTGCTTACAAGCCAGGTTGCAGACCAAACCGATGTTGATCTGCAGCGTTGTGATCCGCCCAGCGGCGCGCAGGCCCCCATCGCCGAAGCGGTTGCAGAACGCGTCGGCATCAAGGACCGGAAGAGCCTGTCCCGGGGTGCTCATCGACTGGCCTTTTAGCAGCAGCCGCCGCCCTGGTAGTGCCATGTAGACGGCGTCACCATCAGGTCGTCACGGCCGAGGGCTTCGAGTGCGCTGGCGGTCTTGTCGCAGACCGGCATCGGCAGGTTCTGGTGGAGCAGGTGCCCCTTGCCGTCGTTGAAGGTCTCTTCGCCGCCGGTGTAAACCGCGTCGCGTCCGGTGAAGATGCAGGGCCCGTCTTCGGGCATTGGCGTCGTGAAGGCGGCGACCTCGACCGTCTCGAGCAGCAGGTCGCTTTCGAGCCCGTAGCCTCGGGCGTCGAGCATCCGGTACGGTTTGCGGCTGCGGACCTCGATGGCGCCGAAGCCGGCGTTGACGATGTTGCCGAGGTACGCATCGAGCGTCAGGCACCCCGAGATGCACGCGGCACGCAGCGTCTCGTCCTCGACCAGCCGTTGCGGCATCGGCCGCGGCGTGACCGGGTCGGACATCACCAGCCGGCCCGCTTCGCCCAGCACGCGGTGCATCTCGCTGAGCGCCTTTTCCAGGTCGCCGCCCGTCTTGAAGATGTTGAACAAGCAATTCTGCGCGGCGAAGTCAATCGCGTCGTCGTCGACAGGCAGGTCAAGGGCGTCGCCGTCGCGGATGTCGACGAAAGACGGGTCGAACCAGGCGTTTATTTCCGCGGCGAGCTCCAGGTTCTTCATCGCTACCTCACGCATCTCGGCGACCGGGTCGATCGCCACAACCCCGCCCGGCCGCCGGCAGAAGTACGCCAGCTGGAGCGCCTCGATGCCGCCGCCCACGCCGACATACAGTGCCGTCTGGTCCTTTCGCATGTCCTGCAGGTGAACCACCGATCCGCAGCCGTAGTTCATCTCGTGCATGATGTCCGGGATGTCGAGACCCGGCAGGTACCTGGGCGCCTGCGGCACGCAGCAGAGGTTGGCCGCCGGCTTCAGGGCGGCGTCGCGGTAGACGTCGCGGACGGTGTTGTGGTAACTCGATGCGTCGGTGCTCATACGGTAGAGATTCCTGTTCGTCGGGCCGGTTACGGCTGAAAGCGTTGGCCATCTGGCGGCACGCCACCCCTGATTGCCCGATCGTAGCTCCGCATCTTGCAGAGAACCGAACCGCGGGTCTGTGCCGCAGCTTACCAAACCGCCCCCCGCGGGGCAGTCCGGCCTGGGGCGGCGGGCGACGCTAGATTGCGGACGCGCTAGCGGCCGCGGGTCTTACTTGAAACCCCGCGCGTCTTGCTCGACACCCAAAGCGGGGCGAGTTCTTTTGGCGTGTAGCGGTACTCCCGCTTGAAGGCCGCTTCAATAGGCTGGCCGTCAGCGACGGCGCTGATGACCGCCCGCACCCTACCCGGCTTGCGCATGAGCCCCTCGGCGAATCCGTATCGAAGAACCCCTGCCGCCTTGGGGGCGAGGCGGTTCGTGAACAAGTCGGTCGGGTTCTTGAGCCCCGCCAGGCTCGTTGGCAGCGTTTCCTGCCAAGCCACGACGCGGGCGTCCTTCGGGGCAAGCCTCGCCGTCGCCGCCCGGGCCACGCCCTCGACAAACCAACCCGGAAGCCGGCCGGTGGTCCGCTCGTTGAGGTAAGCAGTAGCCACCTGCTCGGCGAGCACGCCCCCGTCGCCGGGCTCGGCGACAATCCCCATTTGGACCGCGGCGTACGCGTCAACGACGTCGTAGCCGCTGGTGCCGCGCTCCCCCTTGGGCGCCTCGCGACGTTGCACCATCAACGCGAATTCGCTGTAGTCGATCCGCTTGTCGAACGCGTACACCGTGACGCGTCCCTTCGCGAGTGGCTCGCCGCTGGGGTGGCCGAGGAGTTTGAGCGTGTCGTCGGCGACCGTCTCGGTCTGGCCGCCGATCTCCTCGAGCCGGGCACTCGGAAGGTTCCCGACGATCAAAAAGCGGTCCGTTGTCGTCCGCTCAAGTCGTTCGTCTGGCAAGGCGAGGCGCCACTGCCGGGCGGCGATGTCGGCCCGGATCGCGTTGAGTTCTTCAGGCGTCGCACGCTCGGCACGGACCAGCCCCGTCACGCGCGGCAGCGGCGTTTCGGCGTCCGGGCCGTCGAACGTGGCGCCCTCGCGGACCCAGGTCTCGAGCGTCTTGATTTGGGCGGGCGAGAGTGGCGCCCGGTTCATCGGCATCCGCGGCGTGTCCGCGCCGGTTACCCGCCGAACCAGCGTGCTCGCGTCGGGTTCGCCCGCCTTGATGACCGCCCCGCCGTCGCCGCCACGCAGCAGGCGAGCGAAGTCGGCGACGCTGAAACCCGACCGCGGCCGGTTAGCGCCGTGGCACTCCGCGCACCGGGCCGTCAGGATTGGCGCCACGTCGGTCGCGAAGCTGACCGTTTCCTTGCCGGTGGGGCGGGCCAGCTTTGCCTGCGGCTTGGGGGCGGGCATGGCGGCGGCGGGTTGCTCGCCGCCGGGCTTGAGCGAGCGGAGGTTGGCCGCCGGGTCTTGCCCGTCGAACTTGGCGCCCTGCGTGATCCAAAAGACGAGCTTCTGCACCTCCGCCGGCGAGACGGCCCGCCCGCCGCGTGGCATGTCGCCCGACACGATGAGCTCGGTGATCATGCTTGTTTGGCCGTCGCCGGGCACGAGTACGCGCCCGCCGCCATCGACGCCCCGCATCAGGTCTTCATACGTCGCGACGCTAAAGCCACCCCGCTTGCCGTCGATGTGGCACGAGCCGCACTTGGCCACCAGCATCGGCGCCACGTCTAGGACGAAGCTCACCTGATTCGGGTTGAAGCGTCCTTCGCCGGTTGCCGGTTCGCCCTTGGGCGCCGCCGAAGAATCGAGCGGCGCCAGCTCCGCCGTCTTGATCCCGGCGGCGCTGAGCTCGGTGTGAACCTCGGCCAGCAGATCCGCGGCACGGTCAAACGACCGCTTCAGCTTCGGTTCGACCCGCTCCGCGGCAACCCCGACCAGTAACTCCTGGGCCTTGCCGAACGCCTCGGCCGCGTCTTCCTTGCGTTCGGCCTTCACCATACGACGGACCGAGCGGAGGTAAGTTCCCGCTCGCCGGATGTCGGTCTTTTGCTCCGCGACTCCGGCAGCCACGGCACGTTCGGCCGGCGCGGCAGCTACTGCCAATGCGGCTAGGGACGCCAAAGCCAGGCAGCGGACGCTTGCCGCGGAGAGCACTTGCGGGCGTAGCATCGTTTTCTCCACCAAGCGGGCTTGAGGTTGTCGCGGGTTGGCAACCGGTGCGGCGGGCGACAGACTCGGCGTCTGCAGCCTCGTACTGAGTCTACCCGGATGCCCAAACTTGCCGCAAATCGAATGCTCGCCGGCTAGCGGCGGCTAGCGTAAGGACGGGCAGGAGGGAGTCCCCTTGACGAAGAAAGGTAGCCGAAAGTGAGAAGCCAGGCAGCGGGCACCGCTAAGCTGCACCGACCCAGGAGGACCAGCTCAACGGGGCAGGCTCAACATCCACGACTCAGCAGGAGTGATGCCGCCGCTTGGTGGCCCGTCCTCGGGCGGCGTTGCCGCCCGTCGTGCGGAAGCCGTACTCGATGGCAAACCACTCCGCGAACCGCTCGCGAGCGGTGTAGCCGCCGTTGCGGTCGTCGAGCAGGTGCCCCAGCTCGTGGATCAATATGTTGTTGAGGTAGAAGTCTCGGATGGTGGCTTCGGTCCAGGTTAGCGTCCAGCCGCCGGGCTCTGGCTGGGCCCACCGCCCGCCATACATCTGGGCCTCGTTCATGACGTTCGGGGCTGGGGGCCGGTCGAAGTACTCGACCAGCGATGTCTCGAGCGGATAAAGATAAAGCGTTGTGCCCCATTGCATTCCGTAGCACGGGAAGCTCTGCTTCTTACGAGTCATCCGGCTTAGCTGGACGACCTCCAAATCCTGCACGAACTGTTCCGGCAGCGCGGCGAGGCGCTTGCGGACCTGCGCCGGCGTGACAACGTGGCGGTAGCCATCGCCCGGTGGTTGCACAACAATGCGAAAGTCGCTGGTTGGGCCCTCAGGCTCGTGCCAGTCCTCCGGCGGCGCGAACGGTGCTTTGACGTTGCGACTGTCGACTCGTCGGCGGGACCGCGGCTGGTCTTGTTGCGACTTGCGCGCCGCCGCAGCCCCATTCCGCCGTGCCGCTTGGCCCGCTTGTGACTTGGCGTAGTAATCGCGGCGGAAAGCCATCGTTTACCGCTCCGTGTACTGTGGATTGGGCGTGCGTAGTACTGGTGTAAACTGCGGGCCGGCAAGCCACGCAGCGCCCGGCACGCAGGCCAAGCAAGGACGAATGCTAAGTCCCTCGCCGGCAAGGATTGGAAGTCGGCCTGCGGGCACGAGGGTTGGCCGGATTTGGCGGCCGGCAGGTGGGAGCCGCGGTGTCGAACGACAGGCCGTTAATCCATCGTAGGCACCCGGAATCGACCGCTTCAAACGGAATGACTAAGCCCCTTGCCAGGGGTGGTTTAGAGCGCTGCGGATGGCCGCGTCAGCGCCGTGGACACGGGAAATTGCCCTCCCGATGGGGGGTGTATAGAAGTGCAGATCCTCACTCAACTCGTTCGGCGTCTGTTCGTCCACGGGCACTCCGCACGTGCCGAGCGCGGGGTGGTTGTCTTCCGGCAAGACAAGTGCGTTTGCTCCGACGAGGCGATCGCGCGGTTCCGCGAACGCGGGATTGACCCCGTCGTTGAGCAGCTCGAAGACCATCCCGAGGTCCGCCGCGAGTACGGCGCGGCGACGCCCATCGTTAGTATCGACGGCCGCATCCGCTTCTTCGGCAAGGTCGACCCGGTTCTGCTTGATCGCTTGCTGAGCAAGCGGCCGGCAGGCGACAACGACTAACGATTCGACAAGCGGAGGTTCTTCGGATGGCGACTCAGATCGGCGTCTTCGCGAAGCACTGGACGCCAGGCCGCGTCAAGACGAGGCTCGCCAAGGGTATTGGCGAAGCGGCCGCTGCTGGCGTGGCAAGAGCATTCCTTGAGACGCTCGTGGTTCGACTCCACAGCTTGGCGGACGAAGCGGTGATCGGCTTCGCCCCCGCCGGGGCTGCCGAGGCGTTCCGCGTCCTGGCCCCCGACTGGCGCCTCGAGGCTCAGTGCGACGGGGATCTCGGCTGCCGAATGCAGGCGTATTTCGCCGAGGCGTTTTCCCGCGGGCATCAGCGTGTGCTGCTGCTCGGTGCGGATAGCCCAGACGTGCCGCGGGGCTTGGTTCGTGACGCGTTGGAAGCTCTTGATAAGCACCGCTTGGTCCTCGGCCCGACCGAAGATGGCGGGTACTACCTCGTCGGCGCCCGCGGAGAGCCGCCGCCGATCTTCGCGTCGATGCCCTGGAGCACCGCCGATTTGTGGGAGGCAACGCGCAGCCGCCTAGCCGACGCGGGTTGGACGGAGGGCGTCGACTGGCGCCCCCTGCCGACGTGGTACGACGTCGATACAGTAACGGACCTCGAACGTCTTCGAGCCAGCGTCGCTGCGAGCGAAGACGCCGCACTAGCCGACCTCCGCGCCACGCTTGACCGGCTCGCCCCGGCGGGGGCAGCGGGCGGCGCCGGCCGCTGATACTCGCTCTTTGATCCTCCGACCATCACGCCCGCCGCGATGCCCACGCCCTCGACCACCGACCTGCTCGTCGTCGGAGGAGGCATCTTGGGGCTCTCGATCGCCTACGAGTCGGCCAGCTCCGGCCGTTCGGTGCGGCTGATCGAGCGAGGCCGCCCCGGCCGCGAGGCGTCGTGGGCCGGCGCGGGCATCCTGCCGCCCGGCTCCTGGTTCTCCGAACACCCCGCCGTCGAGCGCCTGGCCGAGGCAAGCCGACCGCTCCACGGCGAGTGGTCGGTCGCCTTGCGCGAGGCAACCGGCGTCGACGACGAACACGAAGTAACAGGTGCGTTGTACCAAGTCTGCCCCGACAAAGCCGAATGGCTCGAGTCGAAGTTCAGCCGCTGGCGAGAGCAGGGGCTCGCGAGCCGGCGGGTTAGCGCTGCCGATGTTGAGCGGATTGCACCGGGCGCTCGGATCGGCGAGGCGTACTTCGTCCCCGATGAAGCCCAGGTGCGGAATCCCCGCAGGCTTGCCGCGCTGCGGGCCGTGTGCGAGGCCCGTGGCGTCACGATCGAGAGCGACGCCGGCGCCGAGTCATTCGACGTTAGCGGCGGGCGTATCGCGTCGTTGGGCACGGCTCGCGGCCGCTTTGCCGCCGCTGATTTCTGCATCGCTGCGGGCGCCTGGAGCGGCAGCCTTGCCGAGCGGCTTAGGATCAGCCTGCCAACGAAGCCTGTCCGCGGGCAGATGGCCCTGCTGCGATCGCCGCGCCGTGGGCTCAAACGTATTGTCCATTGCGGTGGGCGTTACCTCGTGCCGCGGCGTGACGGCCGGGTGCTCGTGGGGTCGACGGTCGAGGACGTTGGCTTCGACAAGCGGACGGTCGATGCCGTCATCGCGGAGCTTGTCGCCTTTGCCCGCGACACCATTCCCCGCCTTGCCGACGCCGAGGTCGAGGCGGCCTGGTCGGGCCTCCGCCCCGCCAGTGCCGACGGGCTGCCGATGATCGGCCGGCTGCCCGGTCTCGCGAACGGTTGGATCGCCGCCGGGCACTTCCGATCGGGTTTGCAGTTCGCCCCAGCCACGGCCGTCGCGATGCGGCAGTTGCTCAATGGCGAGCCTCCTTGCTGCGACCTGGCCGACTTCGCTCCCGACCGCTTCGCCGCGGTGGCGCCGTAGCGACAGCGGTCTCGGCCCCGGTTAGACTCCGTTCGTGTGAGCGAGCGCATGCCCCCGCGGGCTACTTCCTCTTCGGAGCAACGGATGACGCTGCTTTTCGCGGCAGGCGAGCCAGACGCCGACCTTGCGCCGGCGGACTTACGCAACGCGCTAGCATCGGCGCTCAATCAGCTTGGCGCGCCCGGCCGCGTCCTCGCCGTGCCGCCCGACTTCACGCGCAAGCACAGCCAAGCGGGGCCGATTACTTGTGCTCTGCACGAGTTGCTCGGCGAGCGGCTGACGGACGTGCTGCCCGCCCTCGGCACCCACGAGGCGATGACCGCCGATGAGCTCGGCAAGATGTACCCCACCGTGCCGCGTGACCTCTTCCGGGTCCACCGCTGGCGCGAAGACATCGTGACCCTCGGTCAAGTACCGGCCGATTACGTCGACAAGCAAACCGAAGGCGCGTGGAGCGAGGCGTGGCCGGCGCAGACCAATAAGCTGGTCGCCGCAGGCGGCCACGACCTCATCTTCTCGATCGGCCAGGTCGTGCCGCACGAGGTGATCGGCATGGCGAACTACAACAAGAACATCTTCGTCGGCGCCGGCGGCGTTCGGGGGATCAACGAGAGCCACTTCCTCTCCGCCGCGTTCGGCATGGAGCGGATCATGGGCCGCGCGGACAACCCCCTCCGCCGGATCATGAACTACGCCCAGGACCACTTCTGCCGCGACCTGCCGATCGTTTACGTGCTGACGGTGGTCTCCGACCACAAAATCCGCGGCCTCTTCATCGGCGACGATGTCGAGTGCTTCGAGCGGGCCGCGGCTTTGTCGCTCGAAGTCAACTTCGACCTCCTGCCCGAGCAGCCGGCGAAGGTTGTCGTCTCCCTCGACCCCGAGGAGTTCAAGAGCACCTGGCTCGGCAACAAAGCGATCTACCGCACCCGGATGGCGATCGCCGACGGCGGCGAGCTTGTTGTGCTCGCCCCCGGCGTCCGCACGTTCGGCGAGGACGCCGCGATCGACCGCTTGATCCGCAAGCACGGCTACCGCACCACGCCCGAGGTACTTGAAGCTGTGAACACCGATCCTGAACTGCGAGCCAACCTTTCTGCCGCCGCCCACCTGATCCACGGCTCGCCCGAGGGCCGGTTCACCGTGACGTACTGCCCGGGGCATCTGACCCGCGAAGAGATCGAGGGCGTCGGCTACCAGTACGGCGACCTGGCGGAGATGACCGCGAATTACGCCCCGAAAAAGCTAAGCGCCGGGTGGAATCAAGCAGACGGTGAGCGGTTCTACTACATCCCGAACCCGGCGCTCGGCTTGTGGGCTCACCGGTCACGCTTGCCGGCTTGAGAGAGACCACGGATAGCACGGATGCCACGGATTAGGGCGACCGTGCGAATCCGTGCTGTGCGTGGTTCCGTCCTGCCTCCGCGCTCTCCGCGACCCCTGCGGTGAATCGACAATGACCGAACAACCGCCCGAGCCCCGCAACCTGCTCCGCCTTTGGATGTGCGTGGTGGTTGGCGGCGCGCTCTGGTTCTCGCCGACGCCCGAAGGATTGACCGACTCGGCGTGGCACATCTTCGCCGTCTTCGCGGCGACGATCGTCAGCTTCCTGCTACGCCCGCTGCCGATGGGCGTTTGCGTCCTGATCGGGCTGTGTGTGCTCGCATCAGCACAAACGCTTGCGCCAGGGTTACAGGAGTGGGCCTTCAAGTACGTCGGCGAGCAAATCGCGCAGCTGCCCCCGGAGCTTTTAGAGCCTAAAGCGCCGCGCCCGCTGCCTGCGGTGCAGGCCCAGTACCTGGCAGAGTACAACAAGCAGCTGCCATTGCTCTCCTTGCGTGGGGCCCTCTCCGGTTTCGCCGACACCACCACATGGCTCGTCGTCGCCGCGTTCTTGATCGCCGGGGCGATGGTCCGTAGCGGGTTGGGGCGGCGGCTGGCGCTAGTGCTGATCAGCCGGCTCGGCGGCACGACACTCGGCCTCGGCTACGGCATCGCGGCGGCCGAGCTCGTGCTCGGGCCGTTCGTGCCGTCGAACACCGCCCGGGGCGGCGGCGTCATGGCGCCGATCGTCAACGCGCTCTCTCACGCCATGGGTTCGACCGCCGACGACGGGCCGGAGCGAGCGGGGCGGTACCTTGTGCTCGTCGGCGCCCACACCAACCTGATCGTCGCCGCGAGGTTCTTGAC
>JBCCZD010000064.1:0-17111 GCA_039188275.1 Planctomycetota bacterium | reverse complement strand
TAGGGCAGCTCCCCCCGCTTCGAAAAACCCACAGGGGCTACCCGCCAACCACGCGGGGACGCTCGGATAGAGGAAGGGAACCCCCGAGAACCCTGTTGACTACAAGCGAGTGTTCATAGGGGGGGTGCTAGACCCAGCCTAGCGCTTCGAACCAGTCGTACAGCCACGGCTGCCGCCAGGGGTTCCACGTCGGGTAGGCGGTCGACAACGCGGATAAAGCGAGCAGCACGCCCGCCAGCGTCCGCCCGGCACGCGTCTTCGCCAGCCAAGCCACGGCGGGCGCCATCGCCGCGAGCCACAGCGGGGCGAACCAGAACATCCAGCGGAAGCCGGCCGTCATGCCGCCGTAGTTGCGGTCCATCTGGCCGCGCAAGCCGATGTAGAAGGTGAAGCAGACGACCGATAGCGAAAGGATCAGCCCGGCGAGCTCCCGCTCGACGGCGTTGCCCCGCGCCAGCGAGTACGCGGCGCCGGCGAAGCTGAGCAGCCAGATCGGCGTGAGCGAAAAGACGCCGTGGTGGCCGACGAGCGCGTGCAGGGCATACTTGGCTCGCGAAGGCTCTCCCACGTCCATCCCACGCCGCTGGTTCCAGTAGCTGTCGCGCTCACGCCCCGCGCGTGTGTAGGTGTAGTCGTACCAGTTGTCGCTCGGCTCGGTTCCGCTGCGGTGCATGTAGGGCGGGCGCAGCGAGTTGTGGGCCGCGTAGTTCGTCGCGAAGAACGCGGCGACCACGACCAGCGCCGCCGGGACAAAGCACAGTACGGTCTGGCGGGGCGCACGCATCAGCAGCACGCCGAGGAAGACCAGCAGCGCGAGCGCCGGCAGCTCGTTGGCGGCGGTGAACGCGGCGGCGGCGCCAGCCAGCGCGAACCACCGCCCGCGGCGGTCGCCGTCGAGCCGCACCCGGGCCCAGGCGTACAGGGCGATCGACGCAGACACGGCGCCGACGAGGTGGTTGTTCAGCACCACGGCGAAGGGCGTCAGCAGCGTGCCGAAAGCCGCTGAAGCAACGACGAACATCCGGGGCCAGTCGCTCGCCAGCCACTTGTCATCGTTGGTGCTCCCACCCTCGATCCGATCGAACAGCCGCTCAGCCACCGCGGCGACGAGGACCATCATCAGCGCCATCGGCAACAGGTTGGTCGTGACCAGCATCGCCCGCCCGATGGTGTACGGGTGCGTCCCCAGCGTGCAGCCGGTCAGCTTGTAAATCAGCCAGTACTTACCGGCCAGCAGAGTCACGAGCAGCGGCGGCTTGCTGGAGTAAAGCCGCGGCGCCCCGTCGCGGTTCGGGTGCTTCACCATGTCGATGGTGTCCCACGTCGGCTCTTCGAGCACGCGGTCGATCTCGTAGGTGCCGTGCTCGACGAGGGCCCGGATCGCCAACCACCGGCTGCGGTCGTTGCCGCTGAGGAACGGCCGCTGCAGCCGGAGCTTCTCCTGCAACTCGACGCGTCTGGACTCGACGCGCTGTTCAACTTCCTCCGCGGGGACACCAGCTTCGGTGAGCTCGCTGCGGAAGCTCTCCAGACGCTGCGAGACGCGTTGCTGCTCAAGCCGAACGAGGTCGACCGAGTTGACCGCCAACAGCCGGCCTGCCATTTGGCCAGTAGCGATCGCGATCAGCAGGGAGTAGACCGCCCACCGCCGGCGCGCGGCGCCGCGGCGTGCGAGGTCAGAACAGGCGCCGTCGGGGCTTGGTGGGGCTGCGGGCATAGGCGCGGCGTCAGGTCGTCGGGCCGGAGGGCTTGGTGGCCGACGCCCCCGCGCGGGTCGACCCATCGGCGTGCGAATCGGTGGGGGGCGAACCCTTGGCGGGCGCGTCGACAGCGCCCGCCGCTGCGCCAGGATCGGTGGCCTCGCCGGACGGCGACGTGTGCTCGGCGATCGAATAGGTGTCGACGTCGCGGGCCAGGAACGCCGTGATCATCTCGCCGAGCAGCCCGACCGTCAGGAGCTGCGCGCCGATAAAGAGCAACGCGAGGCTGTAGAACAGCGAAGCCGTTTCGTGCAGGTGGATGTCGGGAACGGAATCGAACAGCCGGGACCAGCCCCAGCGGGCCGCCAGCCACGTGAGGCCAAGACCGCCGACCAACGACGCGGCGATCCCCGCTGAGCCGAACGGGTGCAGAGGCCGCTGCCCGTAGCCGGTAAGGAACTTGACCGTCAGCAGGTCGAGGAACCCCTTCACGATCCGCGACGCGCCGTACTTGCTCTTGCCGAACTCGCGTGCCCGGTGGTTGACCGGCGCCTCGGCGATGCGGAAGCCACGCGCCGCCGCCAGCACCGGGACAAAGCGGTGCAGCTCGCCGTACAAGCGGACCTCGTGCAGCACGTCGCGGCGGTAGCACTTGAACCCGCAGTTGTGGTCGTGCAAACGCACGCCGGTGATTTCGCTAACCAGCCAGTTGAAGATCCGCGAGGGCAAGACTTTGTCCAGCGGGTCGTGCCGGACCTGCTTCCAGCCGCTGACGACGTCGTAGCCCTCGGCGAGTTTGGCGAGCATCCGCGGCAGCTCGGCGGGGTCGTCCTGGAGGTCGGCGTCCATCGTGACAACGACCGGGTCTTCAGCGGCGTCGAACCCCGCGGTCAACGCCGCGGCCTTGCCGAAGTTCCGGCGGAAACGGATGCCAAGCACGCGGTCGTCCGACTCGGCCAGCTCGGAGACCACCCGCCACGAGTCGTCGGTCGAGCCATCGTCGACAAAGATTGTCCGCAGCCGGTAGCCGTTCGCGTTGGCTACCTCGCGGAGCTCAGCGTAAAGCTGTTGGAGCGTCGCCGACTCGTTGCACAGCGGAATTACAGCGGTGATGTGCATGGATGCTACGCCACTGACAGGGGCCGCAAGGACAAGGCCGCTAAGAGCACTTCGGCTAGGCAAAGTCAAAGCCGAGGCGGGCCACCGGCGAGGAGAACAAGCGGCAGCAGGGCCGTCACGATCGGGCCGTCTGGCTGCCGACGCCCGCCAATTTCCGACCAATAGTCAGCATAACACACGCGAAGGCCTCGGACACAACCCAGGTCAGCCTCAGCAGAAGCGTCGCGGCGAGCGCGGTCGGCTCGGCGAGCCCGGCAAGCGGCTTCAACAAGGCGAACATCAGCCCATCGCGTACGAGCAAGCCACCCGGCAAGAGCGAGAGGAAACCGGCGACCACTGGCAGCGTGACGGCCAGTGCGCATCGCATCGTCGCCTCCACCGATAGCTCCACGCCGTCGTCGAGCGAGCGGACCGCAAGCCACAGGCTCGCCGCCATCCCTAGCCAAGTCATCAACCCGGCGAACCAGCCCGCGGCGATCAGTTTCCAGGTGATGCCGGCGGCCGAAGCCGCGCTGCGCGGGGCCAGCCGTGGCAACAGCCGCCGCATCACCGGCGGCAAGGTCGGCGCCGCGGCGATCACCGCGAGGCTGACCGCGAGGGGCGCCAGCCAACCGAGGTCCACCTCGCGGGCGCCAAGCAAGGCGAGCAGCAGGCTCGCCACAACCGCGCCGACGGCCATCATCGTGAGCGTCTCGACGACGGCGCTGGCCGCGACCGGCGCCGTTTCGCCACCGGCTCGGTGGATCGCGCCGGTGCGGAGCACGACGACCATCGCCTTGCCCGGGACGTACTTGCCCAGGTGCCCCAAGTAGTAAGCGGGTAGCACGTCCCGCCACCGGCACGGCTGGCCGAGCCCGGCGAGCGCCCGCCGCCAGAACCAAGCCATCGGCGCCAAGCCCAACAGGTACGCCGCGCCCGACGCGGCAAGATAGCCGGCGTGCGGGCGAACACGCTGCGTCGCCAACTGCCGACCGGCGCCCGCGACGCTCCGCCCCACGAATACCAGCACGACTACCAGCACCGTGACCTTCGCCAGCGTGCCCCACAACTTACGGCGGTGGGTGGGCGTCGGCATCGGCATCGGCGGCGGCGGCGTCAACGGCGGGCTGCGGGGTCGTGGGGGCGGGGCGACGAAGCAGCGAATCGGTAGTGGAGGTCGCCGCCCGGGTTGCTACGATCGTACCACGCCGGCGGCCACCACCGCCCAGCCGCCTCTCACGAGTCCGACCGGAGTCGCCCGAATGCCCTCCGCCAAGCGCGGCAACGAGCCAGCCCCCAAAGCCGCCGACGGCCAACCAAAGGAGCGCGACCCAACACCGGGCGCCGCTGAACAGCCGCACTCCACCACGCCGCAGCGTCCCACCGACGCCGGCGGTGACTCACGGATCGTCCCCCGCGTGATCTCGTTCATCATGCTCGCGGCGGTCGTCCTGCTTGTCGCGGTGATGTTCTTCCGCGTCATGGCGCAATTCATCGCGCCGCTGTTCTTGGCGGCCGTGTTGGTCGTGATCTTCGAGCCGCTCCACAAGAGAGTGATGCGTCGTTTCCCGGGCAAGCCCCACCTGTCGGCAATCGTCACCACGGCGTTGGTAGCGCTGGTCGTGCTGATCCCGACGACCTGGCTCGCCCTGAACGCCTACGTCGAGACCGTCAGTGTCGTTGGGCTCGTGACCGATGACGCAAAGCGGGCCGAGACGCTGGGCCTGCTCCAGGAGAAGGCTGAGCCGTCAATCAACTGGTACGAGAAGACGTTTCAAAAGGACTTCGGCGAGCAGTGGCAGAAGCTCACCAGCGAAGGGGGCGACTGGATCGCCGAGGCGGGGCTGCACACGCTGCAGTCGCTCGTCGGCTTCCTATTCGGCCTCGGCATCATGGGGTTCGCCATGTTTTACTTCTTCGCCGACGGCCCGGACATGATCGACGCGTTGATGAAGCTCTCGCCGCTCGACGACGCGTACGAGCGTGAACTGCTGGAGAAGTTCGCCGAGGTCAGCCGGGCGGTGGTGGTCGCCACGCTCCTCTCAGCGGCTGCCCAGGGGTTGCTGGCCGGGGTCGGCTACTACGCGGTGCTCGACGGCGGGCCGATCTTCCTGTTGACCGCCGCGACCATGCTCATGGCGATCGTCCCCTTCATCGGCGCCACCGCCGTGTGGGCGCCGGTCGTCCTTTGGGTCTACTTCTACCAGGGCGACACCACCTGGGCGATCGGCCTGTTCCTCTGGTGCGCGATCGCCGTGTCGAACATCGACAACATCATCAAGCCGTACGTGCTGCACGGCCAGTCGAACCTCCACCCGCTGCTAGCGTTGCTCAGCGTGTTGGGCGGCGTGACAGCGATGGGCCCCGTCGGGATCCTCGTGGGGCCGATGCTCGTGGCGTTTCTGCAGGCCCTGCTAAACATGCTCCGCAAGGAGCTCGACATCTTGCAGGGCAAACGCGCCGCCGCCGATACCCCACGCGCGAATGCCCCGTCAGCCGCGACCGCCTAGCTAGCCACCCCGGTCCGGGCGCCAGCACTACCGGCGACTCGTCTAGGTAGCCCCCGCGGGCTCCGCTAGAATCATCCCGCGTAAGGAGTTACACCGCTGCGCGAATCGCGCGGCAGGCCTCAGCGAAAGACCCCCTCATGGCCGGCCCCCTCACGGATGCTCTGTGGACCTTGCTCGCGTTCGCGGCGACGGGCGTCACCTACGACTGGCAGCCCGCTGGCGACGGCTCCGGCGGCGTCGAGTACATCGTGCAGGTCGAACCCGAGCTAATCGAAGCGGCCCGCAGCGGTCAACTCGAGGCGATCGAGAGCAACGTCCCCGCCGGCATCGGCCCCATCCGGCGGATCCGCGTTGTCCTCGGCGGGAGCAAGTCCGCCAGCGACCTCGCCGGCGAGGGGGGCCGCGAGCACAGCGTCCTCAAGCCGACCAGCGCGGCGAAAGCTTGGCCCGTCGGCAAGCGCCACACCGTCAGGCAGTCGGGGGCGAACGGCCAGCCGCTCACGCCGTTCACGCAGAGCATAAACAACGCGGCCGGGCAGCTCGAGCAGGGCTTCCAGCAAGCGAGCCAGGGCGTGCAGGGCGGCTACCAGCAGGCTCAACAGGCGTTTACCAACGCTCAGAACACGCTTGCTCAACCGTTCGCCAACCAACCGGTCAACACCCAGGCGGCGAACCAGCAGCAACGCACGCTCGGCGGCGAAGTCCTCCGGGGCGCCGGCGAGCTCCGCGACGGCGCGCGCAACGTCATCCGCAACACCGGCGAGGCGATCAAAGGCACCACCCAGAACCTCACCGGCGGCCTCCGGTCGGTGCTGACCGGAGGCGACCGCTCCGCCCCCGCGCCCGCGGCGGCGGGCAGCAACGCCTATGTCCCGTACTCGTATAACGGCAACGCCGCGGGGGTGACCAACGCACCGGCCTTTGCCAACACGCCCAATCCCGCCTTAACCACAACCGGCCAGCCCGCGGCGGCGCCCGGTTTCTCCCAACAGCCGTCGTCGAACTTCACGGCAAACACGGGCGGGCAGAACTTTGGCGGGCAGGGCTTCAACACGCCAACCCAACCGGGCGCCGTTCCCGCGACGGGCTTCGTAAACCGACAAAACGCCGCCCCGCCATTCGACAACAAGAACCGCGCCGCCGGATTCGCGAATCAGGCGCCGCCGCTACAAGCGGGCGCTAACGGGTTCGACGACCCGCGGACTAGCAAGTCGATGGCGCCGCCGCCGCCAAGCGGGTACAACGCAGGTGACTACAACCGGCCCGCCCCACGAAACGCTGTACCGCAAAACCAAGCGCCAAGCGGCCCGGCGCCGCAGAACTTCGCACCAAGAAACCCGGCGCCGAGCGACCGCTTCGGCAGTGACGGATGGGTCTCCGGCCGAGGCGCCGAGTCGTCGTTTATCCCGCTCTCGGATGCACGGAACCGAGGCGCCGGTTCCTTCGGCAACACGCCCTCGCTCGGCGATAACATGGTCCGCGTCCGCAACGCCCGCGCCGTGGGCGGCGCCGGCGACGTCGGGGCCACGGGCTTCGATAGGTCGGCGACGGGGCCGGCGACGGGGCCGGCGTTCCCAAACAACGGCGGCTTTGGCGGCAACACCTCGTTCGATCAGGGCGGCAACCAGGCGGGCTCCGGCGGGCTTCCAGCGGGCGAAGCCGCGTGGCAGAACGGCAACTGGCAAGTGGGCGCCAACCCCAACGCATCGGTCATGGGCAATCCGTCAACCACGCCCGGCACGCTGGCGCCCGCCGGCGGCGGGTTCGCCGGGCAGGCGCCGCTCCAGCAACCGGGCGGGCCGCAACCGATCGGTAACCAGAACGCGAACCCGTACAACGACCAATACAACAATCAGTACGGCGGCCAGTTTGGAGGAGCGATGAACGCGGGCTTCACGGGCGGCGCCAGCCCGCCGATGCAACGCGCCGGCATGAACACCGCGAACACCAATCCCAACGACCCGTGGCTATCGGTTGTCTTTTTCAGCCTGCTGAGCTTCGGCTCGGTCGCGGGCAACTTCTTCCTCGGCTGGAGCTACCTGGACGCCCGCAACAAGTACCAGTCCGCCCTCCGCCGAACCGTGCGGACCTTCAGCCGGGGTGAGGGCTGAGCCGCGCCACGACGCGAGCCACCAGAGAAACCGCCGCGTGGCAAAAGAAAATCCCGAGAAACCGCCGCGGCGCCCGCGGCGGTTTTTTTTGCGCGACCCGGCGGCCCGACCCGGGGCTCAAACCGGCGGCTGGCGACCGAGCGGAAACGACTTGCGCCGCGCAACAACGCCACGCCCGGCACGGCCAGAGGGGGGCGATTGTCACCCTACCACGCCGATCGCGAAATTCCAGCAACCGTCTTGAGCGCGCCGTTTTGTGCCACGCGGGGCAATTCTTGGCCGCTTCGAGTATCATCACAGACCTGCCGTAGAGTTTGTTCTCGGTCTTTGTCGGGTGACGACTCGTCTGTTCTCTTCGGGGCTAATCATTCTCTTCGGGGCTGATCATGGCAAAGCGATTCCGTCGTTGGTCACGGCTTGTGGTGTTGCCGCTCTTCGCGGCGCGCATCTCGACGCTGTTGATGGCCGCGCTGTTGATGGCGGCGCCGGTGATGGCGGCGCCGAACATCCTCATCTGCGTCGCCGACGATTGGGGCTGGCCCCACGCCGGCGTGTACGGCGACCGGGTCATCGAGACGCCGACTTTCGACCGCCTGTGCCGCGAAGGAGTGCGGTTCAACCACGCGTTCGTGTCGAGCCCTTCCTGCACGCCCAGCCGCAACGCGATCTTGACGGGCCAACACTTTTGGCGGCTCGGCGCCGGCGCTAACCTCTGGAGCACGTTGTCAGTCGAGATACCGGTGTACCCGGTGATCCTGCGCAAGGCGGGCTACCACGTCGGGCGCTGGCGCAAGTGCTGGGGACCCGGCGACCCCTACCCCGGCGGCTACACGAAGAGCAACCCCTGCGGCAACACCTACAGGGGCTTCGACAGGTTCCTCAAGTCCAGGCCGGCGGGCGCCCCGTTCTGCTTCTGGCTGGGGTCCAGCGACCCGCACCGCCCCTACGAGACCGGGAGCGGGCGCGAGGCGGGGCTGGACGTCGAGGCGATCGAGCTCCCCGCGTTCTACCCCGACTCGGACGTCATCCGTGCCGACATCGCCGACTACTACTGGGAGGTGCAGCGGTTCGACCGGGAGTGCGGGCAAGCCCTAAAACTGCTCGAGGAAGCGGGCGAGCTCGACAACACCATCGTCGTCATGACAAGCGACCACGGCATGCCGTTCCCGCGTTGCAAGGCCAACCTCTACGACTGGGGGGTGCGCGTGCCGCTCGCGATCCGGTGGGGCAAGCAAGCCGCGGGCGGCCGGACCGTTGACGAGTTCGTTTCGCTTACCGACCTGGCGCCGACCTTCCTCGAGGCGTCTGGGCTAGCCGCGCCGGCGGAGATGACGGGGCGGTCATTCTTGGGCCTGCTGTCGCCGGGCAGAGACCGGCAGAGCGGTCCGCCGCGTACACAGGTCGTCTTCGGGCGCGAACGCCACACGCCGGCCCAGGCGTCGCCGAGCCTCGACGCCTACCCGGCCCGGGCGATCCGCACCGAGCGGTGGCTGTACATCAACAATCTCGAGCCAAGCCGATGGCCGGCGGGCGTCCCCTCGAACGCTACGTTCGACGGTGGCTCTTACACCGATTGCGATGACGGGCCCACCAAGGAGTACCTGGTGACGCGCCGAGACGACCCCGAGGTCCACGAGAGCTACGAACTCTGCTTCGGCCTCCGGCCGGCCGAGGAACTCTACGACGTGGTCGTTGACCCCGACCAAATCAACAACCTGGCCGGCGACCCGGCGTATGAAGCCGCACGCAAGGACCTGGCAGCACGGCTGGAAGCGATCCGCGAAGCGGCGGGCGACCCGCGTCTAGTGGAAGGCCCCGCCGGCGGCTCGGCGTTCGACCGCTACCGCTACCCCTATCGGCGACAAGACCGGCTCAAGTCGCGATGAATCGACCGATGGCGTTTGTCGGGACCCTTTCTTTCGCGGCCGAACCTGGGGTGATATTTCTCCGCCGGGTCGATTTTCGGCGCAAAATGTATCAGCGACGCCGAGCAGAAGTGAGAGTCCGTCATACCCCGGAACGCTTAAACCGCGGCCGCACCGCGACCTCGACCATGAACTCTACTGCCCTCTTGCTTTCCGCACTCACCGCCTTCACCGCGTCGGCCGCGACTGGCGAACCGAGTCAACCGAACATCATCCTGCTGTTGGCCGATGACCTCGGCTACAGAGACTTGTCTTGCTTCGGGAGCCCCGCGGTCGAGACGCCGCACCTCGACCGGATGGCAGCGGAGGGGACGACGTTCACCAAGTTCTACGCCGCGTCGGCGGTCTGCTCACCGACGCGGGCCTCGGTCCTCACGGGGTGTTACCCGCTACGCTTCGGGATCACCAAGCACTTCAACGACATCGATCGGTGGCTCCCGGAGTCGGCGACCACCGTGGCGGAGTTGCTGCGAGACGCGGGCTACGCGACGGGGCACGTCGGCAAGTGGCACCTCGGCGGCTTGCACGTGGACAGCCGGGGCAAGCGACGCAGCAACCAGCCCGGCCCGCGTCAGCACGGCTTCGACTTCTACCAAACCCAGATCGAGCAGCAGCCGCTACGCCGCAGGATGGGGTCGGAGCGGACCGTGTTCCGGCAAGGCGGCACGGTGCTGATCCGCAACGGCAATCGGGTCGGCGAGGGAGACACCTATTTCCCGAAGCACTTCACCGACGCCAACGGCGACTTCTCCGTGCGGAAGATCGAGGAGTTGGCCGCCGCGGGGAAACCGTTCTTCTTGAACCTCTGGTGGCTCGTCCCGCACAAGCCGTACGAGCCCGCGCCGGAGCCGCATTGGTCGGCCACCGCGGCGGCCGGCATCAGCGACGACCAGCACCGCTTCCGTTCGATGGTGCGGCACATGGACGCCAAGATCGGTGAGATCTTCGCCAGACTCGAGTCGCTCGGCATCGCGGACAACACGCTCGTTGTCTTCACGAGCGACAACGGCGCCGCGTACGAGGGCGACATCGGCGAGCTAAAGGGGGGCAAGACGGACCTGCACGAGGGCGGCGTCCGCGTGCCGATGATCGCGAGGTGGCCCGGCAAGATCCAAGCCGGCGCCAAGACCGAGGCGTTCGGCCACACCAATGATCTCCTCCCCACGTTCTGCGACGCCGCCGGCGTGACGCTGCCCAAGGGCCACGCGGTTGACGGCCTCAGCCTGCTCCCGCACCTCACCGGGGGACCGGCGCCCACCGATAGCGAGCGCGGCACGGTGTTCTGGCAACTCGACCTCTACCGTCAAATCCAACGTCACTACCCCAAGCCCAAACCCTACGCCACGGAGGTCGTGCTCCGCGGCAAGTGGAAGCTGCTCTGCCTGAACGGCCGGGCCGTAGAACTCTTCGACGTCTCAACGGACCCGTCCGAGAAGGACAACGTGCTGGGAGGCCACAGCTCGCTCGTTCGTTCCATGGAAACCGAGCTAGCGGCGTGGCTCGCCGAGCATCGCGGCGCGAGCCGGTTGAACTAGCAGGGTTCTAACGATGGCTGCATGAGGAACGGGAGACGCCGCGGTCTTGTACTCGCTAAAACCGGCGCTCCCGCCGGTCGGCCTGCCGTGGCGTGTGCACCGGTCAATCGAGCGATCCTTGCGTTGTTGTGGCCGTCTCGCCGCGAGTCGCTCCCCGCGGCTGTGTCGGCCGGCAGTCGGACGCGGCGGGCGGCGTGCACCCGCCGCGGCGCCGGTCACTCGGCCGGCTTCGGCGGCCCGGCGAGTTGAATGCCGGCGTTGTCACGCATCTCCGGCCGGGCCGACGGGGTTGCCGCCTTGACCGGCAGCGGCGGCGTCGCGTCGGACCGGTTCCCCTGCAGGACGATCCCCCGGCCGGACCGGAAGAAGAACGAAGGCCCGGGCCCGAAGTGGCTTGCCCGGTAGCTGCTGGTCTCGAAGCGGTTGTTCACGATCGCGAGACCGTCAACCGCTTGGCAGCGGACCTGCCGGCGGTGGTAAGAGTAAACAACGTTGTCTTCGAACAACACGCCGGCGTGGTAAACCGCCTCGGGGTGCTTCGCGATGTTGAGCTGCGGCACGATGCTGAGGACGTAGCCGCCGATGTCGCGGAACACGTTGCCGCGGATCGCGACGTCGGTCGTCGGGGCCGACTCGTACCAGAAGTGGTTGTCCCCCTCCAGCTGGACGCCCGCGTAGGTCGATCGCTCGAACGTGTTGTCCTCGATCCGCACGCGCCCGGACGTCGCGACCAGCATCGACCGCCCGCGGTTGTTCCGCACGGTGTTGCGGCGGAAGTCGAGGCTCGGCTGCCAAGACAGGTTGTAGACCGCGCTGCGTGGCCGGAGGCCGCCCGGCGGCAGGCGGTCGAGCCGGACCTCGACAAGGTCGTCGTTGAAGACCCGCACCGCCTCGACGGTCGCGTCGCCGTAGGGCTGCATCCCGTCGCTGTCGACAAACCGTATCCGCTCACCCGGGTCGAACACCTTCAGGCCGCGTTGCTGGCTGTGCACAAGCCGGCAGGCGACCGTGTTGGGCGCGGTCCGCCGCTCGACGCGGAGGAAGCAGCCGTGCACGTTCGTGGCGTCGTCCAGCATGTTCTCGAACAGGCAGTCCTCGATCACGATCTTGCCCCGGCAGCCGTTGAAGTGCGTGGCGTCGGCGGAGCTCGTGACCATGCGGTCGGTCCCCTCTTGAAGGGCAACCCGAACGCGTGACAAACGGACGTCCTCGCAACGCTGGCCGATGACGCCCATCCCGCCCGCGTGGTGGATCGTCACGTCTTCAAGCACGACGCCCCGGCTGCGGGCGAGGCGGATCGCCGGCGACGTCCGGTTGGGCGAGCCCTTGCCCTTGACGATCGACACCCAGCCCACCTCCGGCAGCCGGGGCAGGGCGTCGAACAGCCGCACCACACGGGGCCGCACCTCCCGCACACGGGTGTCGGGCTCGAACCGCCAGAGCTGCTCGGACGGCAGCGGGCGCCCCGTGGCGCCTTCGAACCAGACGTTCCACTGCAGGTTCCGCTCCCACGTCGTCCGCTCCGTCGGCAGCGGCGCCCAACGCTTCCACTCGTTCTTGTCCGCCGCCTGCTTGCCGCGGAAGACCAGCCGGTCGCCACGCACCTGGTAGAAGTTCCCCTCGCGGACCCGCAGGTCGAAGGCGTTCCGCTCCGGGTGCACCGCGATCACACGCGACTGCAGATAGAACGGGTTCTCCCAGTCCAGCGAGAAGCCACGCAGCCGGACGTCGGTCGAGTCGTCGACGCTGATCGGGATCATCTCGCCGTGGCAGACGAACCGCGCGCCGGGGGCGTCGAGCGTGAAGCCGTCGAACCCCTCGATGAGGAAGACGGTCCGCCGGATCCCGCGGTCGTGGTTCGCCACGGCCATGCGTCGCTCCAAGGCGTAGTCGGGGTGCAGGCGCCACTCGCCGGCCGGTACCCGCAGGCCCTTGGCGCCGGCTTGTTTGCACGCCTCGATCGCCCGCCGGAAGACCGGCGTCGCGTCTCCGCCCGCGGGGAGCTCCGCCAGCCCGAACGCCGCCGCATCGAGCAGCCCGCCGTCGGTCAGCGCGTTGTCCGGCAGCGCGGCGCCGGGCGGCGTGTTGCTCGGCGCCGCACTCGCCAGCAGTCCCTCGCTCAGCGGCTCTTCGGTTGCCGGTTCTGGTGGAGCGGCGAGGCCGCCAGCCCCCGCGTGGCACGCGACGAAAACACTCACCGACACCAAGGTGCTCCGCATGGGTCTTTCCCTCCCCTTTCGTGATTGATCGGCGCCGCGCGTCGCTCAGCGGCCGGGCCCGCGGCAGTGCGAATCGCCAGCGGCAACCGCACCGGACGCCCCGCAAATCGGTTACCAATTTCCTGAGAGCGAGCGACGAAGAGCGAAGAGCGGACGAGATCAGCGGGCGCCCGACGAACGCCCCGCTGGCGTCTGCCGCGGCGGGTCGGTCCATCCTAACAACGCCCCACGCCTGCTGTCCACGAGCAGCGGAGCGCCAGCCCGGATTGCACGCCGCGTCTCGCCGGCGGCCTGCCTCCGCCCTCAGCGCGGCGAGGCGAGGTGCTTCGGCGGCCTACCCGCCGGTCTAGCGAACGTAGAAGATGGGCTCCGGCATAGGCCGCGCCGGTTCCGGTTGACGGGGGCCTCCGCCGAGCGAACCGGCGTAGTCGGCCGGATCGGTCGCGGCGACGCCGCGGCTTGAGCGATCCACGTGACGCCACTCGTACTCCGCCTCGGCGTAGACCGCCTCGCGCCGCGGCGGCTCGATCGCGGCGGGGGCGGCTTCGTAGACGACTTCTTCGATCACTTCTTCACGCGGCGCCAGCGGCTCGTACTCGGCGACCAGCGGCGCCGGACCCGGCGTAGCGAGTTCCTCGTACTCGGCCTCGACCCTAGCCGGCTCTTCAACGACGACCTCTTCCAAGACCGGCGCCTCGACAACCTCTTCGACGATCTCCTCGGCAACCTCTTCGACGACGATCTCCTCGACAGTCTCTTCGACCTCCTCAACCGCGGGCTCAACCACCGGCTCCGCCTCGCCGAAGCGGTTGGGAAGCCGGCGGACGTCGGCGTGCAGGTCTTTGAACATCGACCAGACGTGCTCGTGGCACGTGAAGACCAGCAGTTGGTGGCCTTGCCGCGAGAACTCGGTCAGCACCTTCGCGGCCGTGCGGCTGCGGCCGACGTCGAAGTTGACCAGCACGTCGTCCAGGATCATCGGCAGCTGCACGCCGCGGCGGGCGAACAGCGCTACGAGCGCCATCCGCACGCTCAGGAACAGCTGCTCGCGCGTGCCGCGGCTGAGCGACTCGACCGGCAGCGACTGGCCATCGCGGTTGTCGACCAGCAGGACGTCGTTCGCCAGCGGCGTCCACACCCGCGGGTAGCGGCCACCGGTCAGCCGCTCGAGGTGCTTGGACGCCTCGAGGAGGGTCTCCGGCTGGCGGTTGGCCTCGTAGTCGCTGCGGATCAGTTCGAGCAGTTGGCCGATCGCCGCCCGTTCGCGCCAACGCTCGCCCGCCTCGGCGAGCCGCGACTCGACCGCGTCGAGCTCCATCCGCTTGTCGGCGAGCGAGGTATCCTCCGACAGGCTCTTGCGCTGCTCCTCCAGCGACCCGCGGCGGGCGAGCAGTTCGCGGACGTGGTGGTCGATCCGCTCGTGCTCGCTGGTCAGCTCTTCCCACTGCGCGTCGAGCCTGCCGAGCGCCTCGGGCGCCAGCATCGGGGCGAAGTCGTCTTCCGTACCGAGCCGGCCGATCGCGGCGCGGACCTCGTCGGTCACGCGGCCACGCTTCTCGCGGAGCGAAGCCGCCTCGGCCAGGTCCTTGGCGAGCCGGCGGTAGCCCTCTTCGTCGCTCACGCCGGCGGTGCGGAAGAGCGTCTCGCGCCGCTCGCCGAGCGCCTCGGCCGCCTTGTGGCGCCGCAGTTCTTTCTCCTTGATCGCCGCCGCTCGGTCGTTCAGCTTCTTGCGGTGGTCGATGCGGCTCTGCTGCAGCCGGCGTTCGGAGAGGAGCGCGTCGAGCTGCTCGAGCACGGCGACCTCCTCGTCTTCCGACTCCGCTTCGAGGACCAGGTCCGCCTCTTCGGCGACCGCGTGGATGCGTTGCGACACGCCCGCCAGCTCGCGCTCCCGGCGTTCGACCTCCTCCCGGCGGTTCTCGGCCTTCAGCCGCAGCTCGGCGAGCTGCTCGTACTGGGCGGCCATCGTCTTCAGGTCGTCGGCGGTGATCTTGTCGGGCAGCCCCAGCGACCGCAGCCCGCTCTGCCAAGCGGAGAGCGCCTTGGCGAGTTCTTGCTTGGCCGCCTCGTACTCGGCCTCGGCCGAGGAGACCTCGCCGTCTGCCTGCCGGCGTTGCGACTCGACGGGCAGGACCTTCTCCAGGTCGTTCAGGTGTCGCTCCGCCTTCTGAAGCATCAAGACGACCGAGCCCTCAATCATCGGCAGCTCGGCGTCGAGCTTCGTCTGGTCGCGTTTGGCGTCGGCGATCTGCTTGTCGACGATCTCCATCTGCCGCTGCGTCGCGTCGAGCTGGTCGGCGGCCGACTCCTCGGTGAAGTACCGCAAGAAGCCCAGCACGACGGGAACACCAATCCCCAGCAGCGCCGCCCAGGGGCCCCAGCCCGAGTACGAAGAGCCCGGGTACTGCTGCCCGAGGAAGAAGAGCCCGAAGACGACGCCGGCGCCGACCACCGCCAGGCAGATGAAGGTGAAGGTCTCCATCGGCATGACCTGGCGGTCGAGCAGGTCGTGCCCCTGCTGCTCAAGCTCCAGCGCGTGGCGTCGGGCCTGCTCCGTGCGCTGCTCGATCTGCAAACGCCGGCGGAGCTGCGCGACCAAATCGCCCGCCTCTTTGATGTCGGTCGGAAGGCCCATCTTGTCGCCGACCGCCATCGCCGATTCGATCTTCGTCCGGTACTTCAGCTCGCTGTCCCGCTTGGCGTCGAGCTGCCGCTTGGCCCGGCTCGCCGAGCGCTCGGCCTCGCGCAGCGTGTCGGCGATCGGCTCCAGCTCGGCGACCATCTCCTCGGTCAGCTCGGGCGGGTGCTCCGGGTTGTGCGACCAGAGCTTGCCGAGCCGCCGCTCCTCGCTGGCGATGCGCGAGTCGAGCTTGTCGGCCTGCTCGCCGAGCTCTTCGGTGTCACGCTCGAGCGACTCGACCCACTCACGCTGCTCGCCGAGCGCGTCGAGCCGGCAGCCGTTGCGTACCAGCACGTCGTTCACGCCAAGCTCTTCGGCCTCTTGCTTAAGCTGCTTCCGCTGGCCGCGCATCACGTCGCGTTGCCTGCGGTGCTCTTCGATCTTGCCGTTGATCGCGTCGAGGTCGTCGATGGCGCCGTCGGGCAGGGGGTACAAACCGGCGTAGGATTCCAGCCGCTCGTCGAGCTTCAGCCGCTCGGCCCACTTCGGCTTGAGGTTGATGGCGATCTCAACCCGCCGGGCCGCCCGCTCCGCCTGCTTGAGTTCGTCGCGGGACTTCTCGAGCTCGACGCCCAGCTCCTCCAGCTCGACGGCGATCTTCGACCACCGGCGGTTCTGCACCGTCAGGTCGCTGATGTCCGTGGCGAGGGCGTCCCGCCGCGCGATCAGCTCGGCGATCTTGCTCGGCTTGCCCGCTTCGCTCAGGAGCGACTCACGCGATTCCCGCAGCCCGACGATCAGGTCGTACAGCGAGACGCGGTCCAGCCCCGACGTGAGGCGGTAGATGCAGCGGGCCGCCTCGGCGCCGCCGAGCGTGCCGAGCTGCTGGATCTCGTCCAGGCCGACGGCGAAGACGTTGTTGAACGTCGTTTCGTCGACCCCTTCGAGCGCGTCGCGCAGCCGGCGGTCGCCCTCCATCTCGCCGCCGGGCAGCTCGACGCGGACCAGCCCCCGGTCGTCGGCGCCGCGGTCGGCGTAGCGGGTCACCTCGAACGCGGCGCCGTCGTCCACGACGCCCAGCCGGCCGCCCGGCTTGCCCCCCTCCAGCGGCGGCAGGTACCGCTCACGCCGCGCTGGCGAGACGCCGTACATCATCGAACGCAGGAACTCCAGCAGCGTCGTCTTGCCGGCTTCGTTGTCGCCGTAGAAGACGGTGATCTCGGGCGACAGCTTCCTCAGCCGGAGGTCATTCCAGACGCCGAAGCCATCGATTTGGAGGTCGGTGATACGCATGGGAGGTGAGTGGGCGGTAGGCGGTGGGCAGTCTTACAGGGCGGCTTCCCCGCCACGTTTAGTTCCCTCCCCCCTGTGGGGGAGGGCTAGGGTGGGGGTG
>JBCCZD010000063.1:0-17223 GCA_039188275.1 Planctomycetota bacterium | reverse complement strand
TGGGTGACCACGCCCTCGACCTCCAGAGCCTCTTCTTTCTGCTTCGACATTCGGACCTTTGGTTGGCCCGGCGGTGCTCAATCGAAGGTCCGAATGTCGAAGCAGAAAGAAGAGGCTCTGGAGGTCGAGGGCGTGGTCACCCAGGCCTTGGCGAACACGCGTTTCCGCGTCGAGATCGACGGCGGACACCTCGTCAATGCGCACGTCGCGGGGCGGATGCGGAAGCACTTCATCCGCATCGTTCCGGGTGACAAAGTGCGGGTCGAGCTCTCCCCGTACGACCTGACAAAAGGCCGGATCACCTACCGCGAGCGTTAGACAGCTCGCGGGGGGTGCCGAGACGGTTGCCTCGCCGCCCGAGGCACGCCTGTCGGCGTGGCGATCGGGCAATCTTTCATCGCTGTTCTGGCGATTTTGCGGCTCGTTGGCTTGCTGTTCACGTCCGAAACGCGCAAGTTGGGCAAACCGCCGCCGCCCCGCGGTGCGGCATCGAAGCCGTTTCGATACCGCCTAGCCGCCACGGCCAGCCCCCGTCGGCGCCCTGCCTCTGACGCGGCGCCGCCATTTGACCGGGAACTGAAGTCCGCTCGCCCGAAACCGCTCCGCCAAGAATTGCGCCGGCGGGGCGAACCGACTACGCCACCGCCGCGTTCGCTCGCCTCGCCGCGCAGCTAAAATGCGTTCAGCCAACTCGACCACCCAGCCTAGGAGCGTCCGCCGTGCAACGTTTCTGTTTCCGTAACTGCCTTGCCACCCTCGTGGCGGCCTCGCTCGTCAGCGGATTGTTTCCGCAGCCCTCCTGCGCTCAACCGGTCGCCGACGCCGAGTACGGCGCCGACAGCGGCTTTGGCGACGCCGAGGGTGCGGGCGCCGAAGGCGGCACCAAGACCATGGGCGTGGTCGCCCTGTCGGGCTGGAACCCGCTGCTGGAGGACATCGACTACCTCGCCGCCCTGGGCGGCCGGCCCGACCAGGCGCAGAGCATCGAGGGCATGATCGCCTTCTTTACCCAAGGCAAGGGGCTTGTCGGGCTCGACAAGACCAAGCCGTGGGGCGTCGTCGTGCAGGGCGAAGGCATGAGCATCACGCCGATTGTCTGCCTACCGGTCGACGACCTGCCGGGCGTGCTCGCCCTGGCGCAAGCGTTCGGCGTGATGTCGGCGGACGCCGGCGGCGGCGTCACGGAGCTGACGGCGCCGCAGTCGCCCGCGCCGCTCTTCGCCAAGCAGGTCGGCTCGTGGACCTACCTCAGCCAAACCGCCGAGTCGCTCGACTCCGCGCCCGCGGACCCGACCGCGATGCTCACCGATCTGGTCAAGGATTACGACCTGGGCGCCCGCGGCTACGTCCAGAACATCCCGGCGATGTTCCGCGAGCTCGCGATCAGCAGCCTTAAGCAGGGCCTGGAAGAGGGCCTCGAACAAGAGCCGGACGAGACCGACGACGCCTTCGAGACGCGCAAGCGGATGGCGCAGCTCCAGTTCGAGCAGATCGAGACGCTCGTCGAGCAGCTCGACCAGATCACCTTGGGTATCGGCGTCAACGAGTCGGCCGGCGACGGCATCCTGCTCGACTTCACGGCGACCGGCCTCGACGGCTCGGACCTCGCCGAGCAGATCTCGGCGATGGGGGTCGGCAGCACCAGCTTCGCCGGCTTCATCGACGAAGACGCGACCATGCAGATGACCTTCGCCAGCGAGACGCCCAAGGAGATCATGGCGAAGCAGGCGGATCAGCTCAAGGGCACGCTGACCGTCGTCCGCAAGCAGGTGATGGACGCCATTGAGAACGAGGCGGACGTCCCCAACGAGGAGGCCCGCGAGGCGCTCAAGTCGGCGGCCAGTGACTTGCTGGGAGTCTACGAAGAGATCGTCATGAGCGGCGTCGCCGACGGGGCGATGGCCGTCACCCTCGCGCCCGACACGTTCAAGATGGCGGGCGGGGCGAAGGTCCCCTCGCCGGCGAAGGTCGAATCCGCCCTCAAGAAGCTGGCGGCCGTGATGGCGAAGGAGGGGGCGCCCGACGTCGCGTGGGGCGCCCACACCCACGACGGCGTCACCTTCCACGCGATCGAAGTGCCGGTTCCGCCCGAAGCCCGCCAGGACGGCATCGACCCGTTCGGCGAGACGCTGCCGGTCGCGGTCGGGATCGGCGCCGACTCCGTCTACCTAGCCGCCGGCAGCGACTGGCTGGCGAACGTCACCGCCGCGATGGACGCGTCCAAGGCGAGCGGCCCAACCGCGGCAAAGCCGGCTAGCCTGAGCATCTCCGTCGAGAGCATCGTTGCGCTCGGCCTGCTCATCGAAACGGACCCTCAGCGGAAGCAGGTCGTGCAGATGTTCGCCGACGCGCTGGGCGAGAGTGATGGAGACGACCACGTGCTTATCACGGTCGACTCGATCGAGCGCGGCATGCGGTACCGCATTCAGGTTGAGGAAGGCGTGCTCCGCGGCGCCGGCGTGATGGCCGAGGCCGCCGCCCGCCAGGCCGGCGCCGGCGGCCCGCCCGCGTTCTGACCGAAGCGGGTCGACGATCGGTCCGCCGAACGCCTCGCGAAGTAGTCCCCAATCGGCCCCGGTGGTGTTACCACTACGAAACGGCGCCCGGCGTTGCAGCTCGTTGCTACGCTGGACGCCTAAGTGCAGGGGCCGCAGCGGCTTGCGGTCCTGGTCGCTGTTCAGGCTTCAGCGGCGTGCAACACATTGCCGCTAGGTTCTGTGAGCGATCTTGTACTTGCCCGTGTCAGCATTGCGGCGCGACGATCGCGTCCCATCTGCTGGAGGTAGTTCTTCTCGGCGACTCGCACGCTATGGCCGATGACCTCGGCCACCTCTGATAGCGGGACTCCCATCTGGCAAAGTTCTGTTTCACGGGTCGACCGCAGCGAATTGAACAGCTCCGGCCATCTCGTGTGGCCCGCCGCCTTGATCGCCCTGCGTACCGTGTCGCGTGCCAACGTCTTGCCACGCCTCGCGACCGGAATCACGTACAGCTCGCCCTCGGCCGCGTCGTCGAAGCGTCTCTGTAACAGCGGTAGCAACTCATCGAAGATCGGGACGAACCGGCTTGCCCCGTCGGGGTGCCGCTGCGTCTTCGGGCTCGTCACCCGCAGCTCGCGGTTGGCAAAGTCGACGGCGCCCCAGGTCAGCAGCGCTACCTCGCTGATGATCCGCAGCCCTCCCCAGCGGGATAGAGCGAACAGAAGACGCCACTCGTCGTTCGGTAGCTCGTGCATTATCACACGGGCCACGTCCGCCGAGATAAACGGCTTCTCGGCCTTGTGCTGTGGCGTCTTGAGCTTCGCGAAGACGTTGCGGTCTAGCAGCTCTTGATCAACGGCCAGCTCGAAGAGCGTCTTCGCCTGCGTGATCGTGGCCGATGCGGTGGTGATGGCTAGACCGCGGCCCGCAGGCCGTGCCGCCTCAAGAAACGGCCGGAAGTCTTTCGCGTCGGCGATCGTCAACGTGTCGATAGGCCGATCTGCGCCGAACCTCGCGAGCAGGTGGCGAAAGGATCGCTCGTACGTAACGCGGGTGCTCTCGGTGTTGCGGCGCCACTGAGCCTGAGCCCTGAAAGTGTCGGTCAGCTCCGCCAGCGTCGGTACCCGCCGAGCCCTCGCCGCCCGTGAAGCGACGTAGCCGGCCTCTACAAGCCGTGCGTGCCATGCGTCGGGGATCTCCCGCAGCCAATCGCCAACTGAGTCTGGTGGCGTTGTGTCCGCCAGGCGGGCGGCTCGCAGTTTGTCGATCTTGGCCCGGATCGCCTCGGCCTCGGCCTTTGGCATCGCCCCTAGCGCGATCTGCCGTCGCCGGCTGCGATTATCCAGGTCGAAGAAACAAACGCGGCGACGGTTGCCACTCGCCGCTAGAAACGGTCTCGCCATCGTGCTCCCCTTTCAAGAAAGAGCCCCGGCCGGCACGGCGCCGACCGGGGCGAAGAACTACTCAGCCGTCAACGCCTTCACCACGCCTTGAGCGACATCGACATGGATGTGCATCACTTCTGCGGGCGTACGGCACAGCGGCTTGATCATCTCGTGCAGTTGCTTGTCGAACACCTTGCCAGAGCGCAGCTTGTCAGCCAGAGCAACCGGATCGACCACGGACGAATTGGGTCGGCCGCAGTGGTCGATCCACCGCTCACGTAGCCAGTGCGACAGGGCAACCTGATAGGCCGCCCATGCGTTGCCGAGCCGACCCTCGCGGTACTCGAACTCGGCCGCACGCATCACGCTTGGCAGGTCGCCGTAGGGCAATCGCCAGCCGATCCGCATCGCGTCGGGAATGACGCCAGAATTCAGGTGGCTCATGACCGGCCTCCATTCGCCTTGAGGTACTCCTGCGTGCGGCAGTAGACGCACGGAAGGGGCACGACGTGGTGGCAGTGGCCGCACGTGCCGACGTTTCGTAGCCTCGCGACACGGCCGCCCTTGTGCTGGCGTAGTCTCGGTCGGCGTTCGCAACTGGAAGAGTCTTCCAGTTGCCCAGCGGCCGGCGGGTAGTCGCACGTGTGTGATTCATCCACCTGGGGGCGGTCAGTGCCGCCTGAAAGAGTCGCTGCCATGCTCTGGCAATCCTTTCGGCGCGCCCAGAAGTGAGCGCGCAAAGAAAGCGCCGACGTGCGGAGGCGTTGTCAGGCGGCTGTGGAACCGCCCGGAGCCCTTACGGGTACTCCACACCTGCGCACGTCGGCGCTCTGTTTTCCACAGAGAGTTTGACACAAGATTTCCACAGGACTAATGGGCTGACAGGCCCGGTAGCTTTGACGCCAGCATTCTGACCGTGCGGGAGCGGCGGCGTCAAGCTGGGGCTAGGCGAACGGCTTGGTCTTCATGCCACCGCCCACGGCCAGCTCGTCCAGCCGGTCGGCCATCCGCTCTTGAAGGGCTACCTGCTCGGCCTCTCGCTCGGCGATCTTCTCCAGCGGCTTGCCCTCCCCGCGGATGTTGCGGAGCGAGGCGCTGCGGGCCTCCTGCGTGCCCTCCAGCAACGCCCCAGAGAGCCGCGTGGGCGTTGCGGTGCTGTTGGCAGCCATGCGGCCGAGGGCCTCGATAGCGTTCTGTTGCACGCCGGCCAGGGCGTTCGATCCGGCACCGACAAGCTTGCCCAGCTCTAGCGGCAGACTCGGGCCTTTCAGCTCGCCGAGGCGACTGATTGCTTCCCGAACAAAGTCAGGAAGCTCGGGCAGCTCGCGTGGTGTCTTGGGCTGCTCAATCCGCGTCTTCTCCAACGCGCCAGCGAGAATGCCGTCAAAGTACTTGCGGAAGTCTGCGGCCGGGTCGCCCCCCTCCAAGCCTCGGAGCTGCTGGCGATTCCGATTGAGGCCGGCAGCCGCTTGCATACCCGCATCGGTCAAGAGCTGTGGGTCAAGCCCCATCTGACTGGCAAACAGATTTATCGCTGTCGACTCAGAAAGTGATTTGCTGAATCGCAGGAACAGGTTCTCTATGCCCAGGAACGTTACGCGCAGCTTATGCAGCGCAGCGATCACACTCTCGACGATGCCGCCGACTGCCCGCGCGGCAACCTCGGCAAAATTCCGCACGCGGTTGTCGTCGGTGAGAAATCTGGTGATACGGTCGAAGCCTTGCTCAAGTAGTGGCGCGATGCGGATCGTGAACTGCCTAGCAAAACCGGTGAACGCGGCGCCAAGTCGCGATATGGCGCCGTTTGTCGCCTCAACCCCCGCAGCCGCGTTGCGAGAGATGGTCAGCCCCATCTTTTGGGCCGTTGCTTGCATCTTGTCGAGTCCCTCAGACCCCAGGGCGAGCGTGTTGACCAGCGCGACGCCCTCTGAGTCGAAGAGCTTGAACGCAATGCGAACTCGTTCCGTCTGACTGGGCAGCTGCCTGAAGCGATCGGCCAACACGCGCAATTGCTCGTCCGCCGACAGCATGTTGAGCTTCTGGGCGTCGATACCGAGTCGCTCAAGCGCTGCCACCGCTTCACCAGTCCCGGCGGCCGCATCACCGACGCGCCGGATCATCCGCTGTAGTGCGGTGTCGAACTGATTCATGCTGACGCCGGTCTGGCCAGCAGCAAACCGGAGCCCTGCCAGACGCTCGGTGGTCAGCCCCAGCTTGTCGGCGGTTTTTGCCAGCGAATCGATGGCTTTCAGCTGGCCGGTGACCACGGCAGTGCCCGCCGCCACGCCGACGCCTACGAAAGCGGTACCGACAGCGGTTGCCGCCTTCGCCAAGCTGAGCAAGGATTTCCCCGTTAGCTTGCTAAGCCGCTGCACACGGCTCATCGACTTCTCGAACTTCTGCGTTTTGGCGATGATGCTCACCGCCAGACTGCCAACCACGGCCATACCGATCTCCGATTCAAGTTGCCGCAGGTGGATGAATCATCCACTTGACGCTCATGCGGTGCCCACCGCCGGAGCGTGAAAGTGGATGCCGAAGAACTCGGCCGCGTGTGTCACGGGTTCGCTGTCGGCAGAGTGGGAGTAAGCGATCGCCGACTCGGCAACGGTGTTGCCGCCCTTGGACACCACCAGACGGACATACCGGAACTGCGAGTGGCCTACCTCAAGGGCAATCACCGCGTTCGCGTCGACCCCGCTAAAGGATGTGCTGGTGCCATGCAAGTCGGACATGTCGCTGCCGTTCGCCAGGTGGCCGCCCTGCAGCTTGAGCGTGCCGGCGCCGCCAACGGCGCCGAAATGGACCACGAGGGCAACGCCAGCGACGCCTCGGGTGTCGACGATCTCGCTGTTGCGGTCTGTTGAGCCGGAGGCCGAATCGAGGATCGGCTCGCCTGCGATGCGGTGGACGAAGTTCATTCGATCGCCTCAAGGGTTGGAATCAGGTGCGGAAATTCCGCATGTGACACGCTACGACGCTGCAGTCACGCCGCTGAGCACCGTGAACCAGCTCGGCCGCAGCAGGGCGACATCGGCACGCATGTAGGCGACGATCAGACGCTTTAGGTGCGACGCCGCGTTGTGCAACTCGCCGCCGGCGTCTGACACCTCACCAGCGTCGAGGACTCGCACGTTGATGCCGCTGGTGCGCATCCCGACGATGACTTGACTGAAGTCGCCGATGATGGCTTCGCTCTCGTTAGAGCCAGTGCCCAGGTCAACTGGCATGCTAGTAGTCGAGTAACGCTGCAACGCCCCCGCCCATGGGGTCGGCTGAAGCGGCTGATTGTCGGTCGCCTGAAGGCCGTCAAACGTTTGGCTGTCCCGCGGATTTTGGACCCAGGCCAGCTCTGACGCGCTGCCGGAAAAATTGGCATTCAAGATCTTGCCGACCGCCGCAGTAATCTTGGAGTAATCCGCTGGGGTACCCACACTGGTGACGGTGTTGACCCCGGCGTTGTTGGTAATCCCAAGTGGCTCGCTCTCAGCTCCGGCTCCGCGAAGGATCGCCCTGTCAAGCGCGATGCCCAACGCCGAGCGGATCATGCCTTCGATGATCGAGCCGGCATTCACCGCGTCTTCGAGCAGTTCGATGCTAACGGGCACGATTGCGGCTAGGGTCTTTGCTTTCAGGTTGATCCGACCAAATGTCGGCGAGGACGCCTTGACCTCGACGCCCTCGGGCCGCCAATGCCCGGTGGGGTCGCTGTCGGCCCGCATGATGTTCACCTCCGGGCTTCCCATGACGTATGTCAGTGCGCCGGCCCGAAACGCGACCGACGCCGAGCGAGCTAGGTCGATGAACATGCCAGCTAGCGCCGGATTGAGCAGGAACCCACCGTCGGTATCGATGCCCCCAAGCGCCGCTTGAATGGATCGGCCGTCAGGTAGGGCCGCGCCGGTCGCCATACTGACCAATGCGTCTCCAACTGCTGGTAGGTCCGGCCCAGCATCAAGCGGCTCATCATGCCGATCGTTGATTGAGTCGCCATCGCCGCCCGCGTGCCACTCGCCGGACAGGGCCGCAACGAAGTCCGCGACAGACTCGCCAGGAGTCAACGCGCGAATGGTCCGCCCTGTGGCCGCGTCGCGGAAGAGCATCCCGGCACCAGCGGCCGCGGCCCCCTGACATTCGGCCCCCAGACGTTCGGCACGCCGACGCAGAGCCTGGTCTGCGCGAGAATCCCAGTCGGCTTGAGCGATTGCTAGACAGCGTTCAGCAGCCGGCAGTTCAACTTTCATGATTGCCTCAAACCGATTCGCTTCATCGGCATTCGGTTCGCGGCTCTCGTCTCGGCATCGCTTGTCGATCGACGCCGCTTCATCGAGCAGCGCCTGACGCTCTTCAGTGAGCGCTTTCAGCGATGGCTTCCCGAGGTTCGGAAACGCCTGGGCAAGTGTCAACGCGGGCATGGGTTACGCCTCCGAGGTGGTGGCCTGAGCGTCGCGCTCGGGCTTAGTAAGTGGCGTGGGGCCGCCGGAGTAGTTTGGCCGCTCGACCGCGTTGGGGTCGCGTCCGGCACGCCTCGCTTCGACCCGCCGCTTCAACCATTCCTTGTAGAGCGCGATGTCTTCTCGCTCCCAAAGCATCCGCCGGCGGACGATGATTGGCGTCGGGAAGATTCCCCCCTTCGCCCAGCCGTATAGGGTGCGAATGTCAACGCGAAACTCATCGGCGATCTCGTGAGCAGTAAGGAGCATGTTGGCCTCGGGTGGGTGTTGGTGAGTGAATACTATTCGGTGGTTGTGTTGATCTGGGGCGGTTGCTGTTTTGCGATAGAACACCTCGGGAAGATGCTCGAACGCGGAACGACGCTCCACCGGCGATGGCCGCAGCTCGGGCATTCAAGCCGACGCTGCTGCGATTCGCCGATCCGGCGTGACATGATCGCCCTCATGCGGGCGGCACCGCACTTCGGGCACGTTCGATCTTCAGTCATGGTCCCCCCGATACGTTTCGTGACGGCGATAGCCCCATCGCAGATACCCCTTGTGCTGATTTGGTGACAAAAAATGTGCGCGCCTAGGCAAGCGGCTTGCCGGCCTTCAACGCTTGAAACTCGGCCCACCCCCGGGGTGACTGGTGACGGGTGGTGACGGGTTTTCCGTATAAACTCCCACGCGTGTAGGAAACTGGCGTTTAACCGGGAACTGCCGTCACACCCGTCACTACCCCTTGTTTTCAAGGGTCTGACCCGTCACCCCTGAGCCCGATTCCCTCATAAATCCGCCCCTTTTTTGACCTCCGATTGGCGTACTTTGACCTCATCCGCTCGCCGAATTTCTTGAGGCTCATTGCGGCTTCTCCCTCGCGTTCGCACCACGCCTGGTAGCAAGCGAAGCCATCGCCTGCGAGCATCGTTGCGACAGCCAATTCGACGCACTCATCGGCGATCCAACGCGCGAGCGTGTCGCTTTCGGTTCGATACTCCTGCGTGGCCACCATCACCGCTGGTGGCTCTGACAATCTGTGTCGCTGCCAGTCAAGGCAACCTTGAACCATCCACTTCAGAATGGCGGGAGCCTCACGCCGCAGCTTCTCGGGCAGCGTGCGGTCCTGTTCCTCAGGCGGGATGGTGACCTCGAATGGAACCAACCGCAGACGCCGCCAGATGCCGTTGTCGGTGCCGCGAACAATCGGGCGGTGATTCGTGACCACGATCGCCAGGTGGCTAGGGTTAAACTCCCAGAAGTCTTCTCGCATGCGCCGCGCGGCAATGCGGTCGCCGCCGGTGATCGCCTTCACAAGCCCCTCATCAAGCCGCTGAGCGTCTCGGGTCTCGCTGACGACCACCAACCGCCGCCGGAAGAGAACCGCAAGCTCGGTGGGGTGACGCTCGTTATTGGAGGCTATGAGCAGGCCCGGCGGGGCAGCGACCGCGTACTCGCCGAGAGCATGTTGCACCGCCGACACAAACACGCTCTTGCCATTGGCGCCGTTGCCGTGGAAGACCGGCAGCAGGTGTTCGCGTTGCTCGCCGAACAAAGCAACCCCCATGAGCCGCTGCAGGAAGCGAATCAGGTCGACATCGCCAGCAAAGATGCGATCGAGAAAGTCGAGCCAGAGTGGTGACTCGGCGCCGGCGTCGTCGGGGTATTCGACGTTGGTCGACAGCGACATCAGCCTGCCCGAACTGTGTGGCAGCAGCTCCCCCGTCGTTAGGTCCACCACGCCATTGCCGCAGTTCAGCAGCTCGCTGTCGGCGTCCAGGTGCTCATGGTTGATCGGGAATGGCTTCTCGCTTGCGGCTAGGTAGACCATAGAATCAAGCCGGCTGCGTGCCTGCGACGCGATCCAGTGCTTCGCAATGTCTTCCTGCAGCTCGGCGTTCTCGATGCCGCGGGCGTCGCTGATGATCTCTTTCGCGGTGCGTTTCGCGAGACGCATCACCGCCCACTCGTCGTCGAGCTTCCATCGCTTGCCGTTCCAAACAAGCCATCGGCGCCACGCTCCGACGTACCGAGCAACCTTCGCGTGGTCGCGGGCGAACCGCTCGCCGTTTCCAACGTCGGTCAGGGCGTGAATTTGCGTGGATACGGTCAAATCTCAACCCCCGCAGCTTCGAGCGCGTGGGCAACGCGAGCACTCCGCTTGCGTTGTCTCTTCGCCGGCTTCTCGCGATCTACTCTTGTGTCTTCAGGCTTGTCCTCTGCGTCGGGTGTCTCAACGAACTGCCGGTTGATCTCACGCTCAACCTCAGCCCAGAACTCGCGGTGGTTAGGCTGGTGAGTGACGTAGGCGCCGACATCAAACCGACGCACCAAGTCGCCTGCCGGCGCATTGCTGCTAGAATCCACGTGCTTCCTTTCATCGCCCCGGTTCGTCCGCCACAGACGGCCGGGGCATTTTCATGCGCCGGCAGCGGGGCTGGTTGGGGGTCAGAGAGAAAACCCTTCGCGGTCGAGTCGCTCGACTTCGACAGCGGGGATGCGGACCGCCCGACCGAAGCGGACGACGCTCACAGAGCCGGCGGCGATCGCAGAGTCGACCGTTCGGATGGAGACCTTGTAGCGGTCCGCCAGCTCTTCACGGGTGAGATGAGCGGCGGTTGCGTTGGATTGGGCTACGGCCATTCGCTTAACCTCGCATGCTTGTTCAGAGACTAGCGACGGCATTCTGCCAATCGCTCTTGCATGCAAGGTTATGCGGCTGCCGAAGTAAGTCAGTGGCCACTTAGTGGCAACTTATCGCACCACGCGATAGCCCCTGCCGTTAAGGCCCTTTTCGAGACGCCCAGCTTTCACCATGTTGGCCAACTCTCTCCTGATCGAGTCGACCGGATCGCCGAAACGCTGCGCAATCTCTGCCGCGCCGGGCCACACCGCTCCGCCCTGCCAAAGTTCGATAATCGCTTGGGCGAGATCCTGTTCTTTCGCGGAACACTGGCTCAGATCTACTGTCTGACTGCCTGCGGCTTGGAAACTTGCCGCTTCCACCTTCACAAGAGCTGCGTCGAACTCGTCTAGGCGCCTGCGATCGAAGCCTCCCGCGTTCGCTGCGCGAGAAATCTGGTTCCGTAACTGCAGAATCGCTTCGGCGTGCCGGGGATGCTGAGCACACGCTTCAGCGACGTAGCGTGCAAGCGTGGTTGGCCAGTCTCCCTCAATCACGTTGATTTGGTCGTGCAAGCCTTCGAGTTCGCCGTCCTCCTCGTCACTCAACATGCCACTTATCGCTGCCTTCGTGCATGCGGCCAGCTTTGCTTTGTACGCCAGTCCAATCAGCTGTTGGATAGCCATCCTCGATACCTCCTGCTGAGCCAGCCCAGCCGGCCCGCGGCGCCGCAGGAGAGGACGCCACGGGCGGACTGACGCGGTGATCAAGCCGCTAGCCGGTGTGAAATGCCGCCGCCGTCGCGGTGGCTAATCGAATTCTACCCTGGCGGGCAGGTGGAGCTAGTCGCACCGATCTTGTACCTATCTGGTACTGACTAGCGGCGAATCGGCGAAACCGCCTAGACTCTGTTCGCCCCGCCCGGTGGTGTTACCACGAGGGGCCGGTTTTTTGTTGCTCATGGCGCTGCTCGCGACGCGGGCCCCCAGCGCGTCGCCACTCACCAACCGCCTTATCCCGCATGCCCACCACGTCGCTTGTCCTCACCGTACTCGGCGCCGACCGGCCGGGGCTGGTGGAATCGATTGCCCAGCTGGTGGCCGAGCACCAGGCGAACTGGCTCGAGAGCCGGATGGCGCACCTCGCCGGTCAGTTCGCCGGCATCCTGCGGGTGGAGGTTGATGCGGCACGGGCCGGGTCGCTCGCCGCGGCGCTGCGGACGCTCGACGGCGCCGGCTTCGAGACGCTCGTCCACCCCGACGCGACGCCTGCCTCGCCCGCCGACGCGCCGACGCTGCTGCTCGACCTCGCCGGCGCCGACCGGCCGGGGATCGTCCGCGAGATCAGCCGCGTGCTGGCGACGCAGGGCGTGAACGTCGAGGAGCTATCGACCGAGACCCACGCCGCCGCCAACACGGGCCACCCCGTCTTCCGCGCCAGGGCCAAACTCCGCTTAGCCGGCGACCCGAGCAACGCCGGCGAGCGGCGCCTGCGCGAAGCTTTGGAAGCGGTCGCCTCGGACCTGGTGGTCGACATCACCCTGGCGGCGGAGGAGTAGCGGTGGCCGCGTCGCTCGCCGAGTTCTTCTCCGCAAGGCGTGCCGCGCTCGGGTTTGGGCGAACCCGCGAGGCTTGGCCCCGCTTGCTGTTGGTGTTCGTCGCTTTCGGAACGATAGCGACCCCGATCTATCTGCTGGCGGGCCTCGGCCGGTGGGCGCCCTCGCTGACCGCGACGCCACGCGACGCGCTGCTTGTGGTCGGTTTGCTCTTCCTGCCGTCGCTCCCGGAAGAGCTGTTGTGGCGTTGGCTGCTGATCCCGCCGGCGGCCTTCGATACGGCAGGCAAGGCGGCGCCGGTGGTGATCGGCACGTCGGCCGTCTACACCGCCGCCCACCCGCTTGCCGCCTGGTGGTTCGTCCCCCACGCTTGGCCGGTCTTTTCGCACCCGGCGTTCCTGGCGATCGTCTTTCTGCTCGGCACGACCTGCGGCGCGGCCTACATCCTTAGCCGATCCCTCTGGCCACCGGTTATCATCCACTGGCTCGCCGTGCTCGCCTGGAAGTTTTTGCTCGGTGGGCCGTTCATTTTGCTGGGCCGGTAGGCGGGAGTCAAACAGATGAAGATCGCATTGACGGTTTTTCTGTACGCCGCCGTGTTGCTTACGTGGCGAGCAGAGCCCGAGGCGGAGCAACCGCCTGTCGAAGCCCGCTGCACCGCCGGCAGCACGCCAGAAATGTCGGCCAGGCAGATTCGAAAGGCGTTGGCCGAGGCGGTCCAGAGAGAGCGCGCCGTGGTGCTCCTAGACGTTGATTGGTCGGCGACGTCCAAGATCGCCTGCGGGAGCTTCCGGCGATTTGCCGATGACTACGTGGCAAGGCCCCACGGCAGTAGAATGTCGTTCTACGAACTCAATCTTACGACTATTACGCACGACTACAGCCCACTCTACGAGCTACGCGGTTGGAAAGAACTCGCGAACGCGAACAACGGCCTTGCCCTCTTTAGTGGCAACGGCGAGTGCCTCATTTCTCAAAAAGGGTCGCGTTGTCGCCGTGGAAAGCGCGTTCCCGTACGAGAATTCCGACAGCTTTGGCAACGCACTCAAACTAATCCGCTAGGCCCCGCAGGCAAGCGATGCTCGCCCGCGCGATCGCTTCGGGCGACGGGTCGTACCGGAACACCTCGACGCTCACCCAGCCGGCGTAACCGGTCTCGTGGAGGGCGGCCATGATCGGCTTGAAGTCAACCTTGCCCATGCCGGGGCCCAGCAGGTTGGGGTCGTTCGCGTGGAAGTGGAAGGTCCAGTCGCCGCTGTCGCGGATGACCTGGGAGATCGTCCCCCCGGCGACCGTCCCCCTGGCGACGACGGCCGGCTCACTCGCCATCGCCTTGACGTCCAGGTGCAGCCGGCAGTTCGGTGAGTCGACCATCTTCGCCAAGCGGATGGCGGACGCCGCGGTCAGCATAAAGTCGCCCTCCGACGGGCCGAGCGGCTCCAGCGCGATCGTCACCCCATGGTCGGCGCAAGCGGGCATCACCGCGCGCAGCACCTCAGCGGCGTAGCGCTCAGCATCGTCGTAGCTCACACCCGGCAGCAGGTTCCGCTGCTGCGGCGAGCCAAGCACCATCACGCGGGGCGACCCGCCCGTGGCGATGTCGCCGCAGAGTTGGGCGAGTCCCTTCAGGTACTCGGCCGTCGCGTGGCGGACCGCGGCGTCGGGGCTTGTCAGGTAGAAGCCCTCGGTCTTCGCCAGCAGCCAGTGCAAGCCGATGATCTCCAGCCCGGCGTCGGCCGCTTGGGCGCGTAGCTCGGCGCGCTTGGCGGCGGGTACGTCGCGGGCGTCGACGACGGTTTGCTCGGGCAGCAGCGTGAACGGCGCGACCTCCAGACCCGCGTAGCCAAGCCGGCGGATCGTGGAAAACGTGTCGGGCGCCGTCGCCCGATCGCCAAACATCTCGTTACAAAGCGCGTAGTCCATCCGGTCGTACCCGCGGAGCGGTGGGGCCCGCCGCCGGCGGCTGTTGGGCCGTCTTGGGTTGGATTAGTCTGAGGGGATCGTACGCCACTCCTCTCCCGGCCGGAAGCACTCCAGATGAGCCAGACCGCCGCCGCAAACGACGCCGCGCATGACAACTCCGTTCGCCCGGGCGCCATCCACCAGGGCGACTGCCTGGAGCTGCTGCGCGGCCTGGAGGCGGAGTCGGTCGACCTCGCCTTCGCCGACCCGCCGTTCAACATCGGCTTTAAGTACGACCAGTACCAAGACGACCACGACGACGAGGTGTACGTCGCCTGGTGCTGCGACTGGATGAGCGAACTCTACCGCGTGCTGAAGCCGACCGGCTCGTTCTGGTTGGCGATCGGCGACGAGTTCGCCGCGGACCTGCGCGTCAAGGCGCACCGCGAGATCGGCTTCACGCCGCGCAACTGGGTGGTGTGGTACTACACCTTCGGGCAGAACTGCACGCGCAAGTTCAACCGCTCGCACGTCCACCTGTTCCACTTCGTGAAGGACGAAGAGCGGCACACGTTCAACGCCCAAGACCCGCTGGTCCGCGTGCCGAGCGCCCGGGCGCTGGTGTACGGCGATCGCCGCGCGAACCCGACGGGTCGGCTGCCCGACGACACGTGGATCCTCCGGCCGCAAGACATGCGCGAAGACCCCGAGGCGTTCCAGCGGATGGACGACACGTGGTACTTCAGCCGCGTGGCGGGCACCTTCAAGGAGCGGCAAGGCTTTCACGGGTGCCAGATGCCCGAGCAACTGCTCGGCCGCATCGTCCGCGTCAGCTCCGACCCGGGCGGCCTGGTGCTCGACCCGTTCAGCGGCAGCGGCACGACCCTCGCCGTGGCGAAGAAGCTCGGCCGCAACTGGCTCGGCTTCGACCTCTCTGTCGACTATGTCGCGTACGCCAACGAGCGGGTGGCGAACGCCCGCGAGGGCGACCCCCTCAACGGCCCGGCCGACCCCGTGGGCAGCGCCCCCACCACCGCCGCCGGCCGCCGGCTGAAAGACCACCCGCTGCTGCCGACGTTCACGCCAGAAGACTTCACGCCTGACGGAAGCGAGGCCGGAACGGGTTCTAGCCACCGGTCGGAGCGTGCCGATGGCTCGCGTGCGGATCGCTCGCCAGCCCCCAGCCCTCAGCCCCCAGCCCCGGTCGGCGCCGGGCCGGTCGCCGCGGGGCCGGTTGCCACGGCACCGGTCGCTCCCGCGGCCTCCCTCCGCGAGATGCAGCAGGAGGCGCTCATCGCCGCGCTGCTCGCGGCGCACGACGGGCACTCGATCGACTGGCTGCTGTGCGACCCGTCGCTGCAGGACGCCTTCCACGAGCGGTGCCGCGAGGCGGGACTGATCGGGCGTGCCGGCGACTGGAATCGTGAGCTGCTGAAGCTCCGCAAGGCGGGGCGGCTGAAGCAGGCGCTCGCCGGCGTGGACATGAAGAAGGTGACCATCACCGATGCCGAGGCGGACGCGTTCGCCTTCGCGGCAGAAATCGCTTGGGCGGAGCTGGGGCGGAAGTTCCCCGAGTGGTCGCTCGACGCGCTCTTCTGCTCGCCCGGCAAAGCGTTCTTGTTCGACCGGACGGCGACCAAGTACCTCGGCGACGCGGCGCCGGCCGGGCGTGTCCGTTGGGCGGCGCTAAGGCTCCGCAAGGCCCGCAAAGCGCTCGCCGACGAGGCGAAGCAGTTCCACTACGTTTTCAAGACGCGGGACTTCGAACGCTTCCAAGCGTGGCCGCGGATGCGTTTTTCTCGCCTCGACGGTCAGCCCGGCGTCTACCTGCTGAGGACGCGCGGCAAGGACGCGATCTACCTGGGCGAAACCGATAACCTCGGCCGTCGGCTAGCCGACCACGCCGCGGCGAGGGCGCCCGGCAAGGCAATCGCCCAGGTGTCGGTCATCCCGTCCGACGCCCTGCCGAGCGGCGACTACCGCCAGCCACTCTGGCGCCACCTGGTGGGCCGCTACCAGCCCAAGCTTAACGCCCCGGTTGTGGCGCCGACGGTTTGACCCGGCGGCGGCGCCCCCTGGCAGGCAGCGATTGCCACCGGTGTGGCGGGGGGTTGATCCAGCGCTACTACCACCGGCGATGATGGCGGTAATACGGCCGGTAGTGCCGACGGTAGTGCGGGCCGACGTTCACGCCGAAGCGGACGACCGGCGCCGGCCGGACAACAACCGGCGCGGGGGCAACCACGCGCGGCGCCGGCGTGATGACCTGCGTCGGCGGCAGGCCATCGGGCGCCGAGTAGCCTTGGGCGGCGGCGACCACCCGGTCGCTGACGCCGTTCCGCTTGAGCGTGATGAGCCCTTGCGGGCTCAGGTCGAACCGGCCGCCCCGGTTGCGGACCGCGCCGATGATCACCTCGTCGCTGAGCCCGGCGCGGGCCATCTCGATCAGGTCGAAGTTGGTCACGGCGAGCTGGTCGGCCCGGGCGTTGGCCTGGGCCGTGTAGGCGTATCCGGCAGCCGCTTGTTGCTCGTCGACACGGTCTTGCTGCTTGCCGAGCAGCCGCCCGGTGAGCGCCCCGATGCCGGCGCCGATGAGGGCGCCCTCGCCCCGGTTGCCCCGCCCGCCGATGATCGACCCGGCGATGGCGCCGAACCCGCCGCCGACGACGGTCCCCTCAGCCGTGTTGTTCCGGTAGTACTCCGGGCTCGGCTGGTAGATGTATTGCTGCGCCGAGGCAACGGGCGCCGTCGCGGCGGCCGACGTTAGGGCCAGCAGCGCCAGCAGACCCTTGGCGTGCGGGGGCGTACTCATGGTCATCCGTGCCGACATCCTGTGCGAGGGGGG
>JBCCZD010000062.1:0-17282 GCA_039188275.1 Planctomycetota bacterium | reverse complement strand
CCGCCGCCCACGGCCACTTCGGCCGCGAGGCGGGCCCGAACGGTGAGTTCAGCTGGGAGAAGACCGACAAGGCGGAGACGCTGGCCAAGGCGGCGGAGGCGCTTGCCGTCGTGAGCTAGGCTCAATCGGCCTAGAACAGAATGGCGAGTGAAGAGGCGCGAATGACGAACCTGACGGGCATCCGTCATCCGTCATTCGGGCTTCGTCGTTGCGACTGTGGTGGCGACTTCTGGGGGCCACGATGACCTACCGCATCGGCCTCGGCGAAGACGCCCACCGCCTGGAAACCGGCGGGCCGCTGCGTCTGGGTGGCATTGACATGCCGCACGACAAACAGGCGGTCGGCCACAGCGACGCCGATGTGTTGCTGCACGCCATCACCGACGCGCTGCTGGGCGCCGTGTCGGACCACGACATCGGCGGCCTCTTCCCCAACACCGACCCGGCGAACGCGGGCCGCGACTCGGTCGACTTTTTAAAGGCCGCTTACCAGCTGGTCGGCGACGCCGGCTACGAGCTGGCGAACCTCGACTGCGTTGTCGTCGCGCAACGGCCCAAGCTGCTGCCCTTCAAGGACGCCATCCGCCAACGCATCGCCGAGGTTCTAGACGTTCCCGCCGCGGCGATCGGCCTCAAAGCCAAGACGGGCGAAGGCGTCGGGCCGGTCGGTCGCGAGGAGGCGATCGAGGCGCGCTGCGTCGCCCTTGTCATAAGGGCGGAGTAGCGGAACGGCTACTCGAAATCGATCCGAAGCCCCAATCCCATGCCAGCGGCCAGGTTGTAGATCAGCGCAGCGATGAGGCCCGATACAAACCCCAACACGCCGTAGCCAAGCGGGGCAGCGATCATCACGCCGACGGCGACGCCCGCCGCCTCGGCGTCGCCGGAGCTGGCCGCGAACGCGATCATGAACAGCCCGAACACCAAGGCGAACAGCCCCGGCACCACCGCGCCAAGAACCGCCGACGTGATGGCCGCCCGCAGGGGATGGATGTACTTCAGGGTGCGTGTTTCTCGGCCAAGCTGCGCCATCGGGGTTTCGGCTATCGCTGATGAAGCGAACGGGTTGTCGGACACGGCGGCGTCTCCTCTGCCGTAGGATAAGCGGTTATTCGCCAGCGGAGCGGCAGTCTAAACCACCTTGGCATGGCTGTCCGCCCAATTCGCATGCCGGCAGCCGATCTTCCCACAAACCGCCTAGCCGGTTTACGTTAACGGGCCGTGCGAGCCGATGCTCCGCCTTCCACCTTCCACCCCCGCGCTGCCAGCCAACGATGGCCACGACGACCCAGACCACGTTTAACCCCGCCACGGACCTCACCCACCCGACGCTGCGTGTCTACAACACGCTTTCGAAGACGAAGGAGCCCTTCACGACGCTCAAGCCGGGCAAGGTAGGGGTCTACCTTTGCGGGCCGACCGTGTACGACAAGGCCCACATCGGCCACATGGTCGGTCCGGTGATCTTCGACTGCCTGAAGCGTTACCTCACGTTCTGCGGGTACGAGGTGACTTGGGTGGTCAACATCACCGATGTCGACGACAAGCTGATCAACAAGGCCACCGAGCGCGGCATCAGCATGCTCGACGTGGCCGAGGAGAACATCAAGGACTACGAAGAAAACCTCGCGGCACTGGGAGTCGACCAGATCGACCACTTCCCGCGGGCGACCGACTGCATGGGCGACATCATCGACTTCATCGCGTCGCTGGTGGAACAGCTCTTTGCGTATGAAGCCGAAGGCGACGTCTACTTCGACTGCACCAAGGACGACCAGTACGGCAAGCTCTCCAACCGGTCGATCGAAGCCACCCAGGGCGACGGCGGCGAAGGGGGCGCCGGCCGCAAACGCTCGGCCGCCGACTTCGCCCTGTGGAAGTCGGCCAAGCCGGGCGAGCCGAGCTGGGACTCGCCGTGGGGCAAGGGCCGACCCGGCTGGCACATCGAATGCTCGGCCATGAGCAAGCGGCTGCTGGGCGAGTCGTTCGAGATCCACGGTGGCGGCCTGGACCTGGTCTTCCCGCACCACGAAAACGAGATCGCGCAAAGCGAGTGCTGCCACGGCAAGCCGATGGCGACCTACTGGGCCCACAACGGCCTGCTGCGTAAGGACTCGGCCGCCGGAAAGATTGGCGGCCGCGCTGAACGTAACGCCGCCGCGGGCAACGACGACGCGGGCGGTAAGATGAGCCGCAGCAAGGGCGCCGGCGGGCTGGCGGAGTTGATCGCCAAGCAGGGTGGCGAGCGGATCCGCTTCTTCTTGCTGCGCACCCACTACCGAAGCACCGTGCTCTTCAGCGAGCCGGCGATCGAGGAGGCGGGCGTCGGCCTTGATGGTTTCTACCGGCTCTTCAAGCAATACACCCGCGTCACCGGCGCCGACTTCTACGACCTGCCCGCCGAGGCGTCGCGAGACGCCGACGTCCCCGGCTTGCCCGAAGAAGCGCGGGTTGCAAGGTCAAAGTTCTTGGCCGCCATGGACGACGACTTCAACACCGGCGGCGCCATCGCCGAGCTGTTCGAGCTGCAGAAGATCGCCAACCGTCAGTGCCAAGAAAACGACCTCGAAGCCGCCGGCACGGAGGACACGTCCGCTGTCGCCGCGTTCACAGCGACGATGACCCTGCTCCGCCAACTCGCGGCGATCCTCGGCATCTTCGGCAAGCCACCGGCGTCGGTCGGCGGGGGCGACAACGCGCTGCTCGACGCGGTCATGCAATTGGTCATTGACCTCCGCGCCGACAGCCGCAAGGCGAAGAACTTCGCCGTCGCCGACGCCATCCGCGACGGCCTGGCGCCAACCGGCATCACGCTTGAAGATCGCGCCGGCGGAACCGAATGGGGAGGGGGCGCCGACGGCGCGCTAGACGGCGTTCTGCGGCTGCTGATCAAGGTCCGCGCCGACGCCCGCGCCGCCAAGGACTTCGCCACCGGCGACGCGGTGCGCGACCATTTGGCGGCCATCGGCGTGACGCTCGAAGACCGAGCAGGCGGAACCGAGTGGACGAAGAGCTAGCCGAGCAGGAACCAGCCATGCGCTACAAGACTTCGCTAGAACACTCGGAAGAAGGCGTCGCCGCCTCCGTGCTGGGGCTGCCCGGATGCCATTCTCAGGGAACGACCGAAGACGAAGCGCTCGCCAACATCCGCGAAGCGATTCTCGATTACCTGGAAGTCCAAAAAGAGCTTTGGTCCGAACGCGATGTTCGCGAAGGCGACGTGGAGGCGTAGCCTTGCCAAAGCTGCCTGGCGTTAACCACAAGGAAGCAATCCGAGACCTCGAGAAAGCCGACTTCGTCGTCGCCCGCGAAGGCAAGCACACCGTCGTGACCGACGGCGAACGCATCCTCACGATTCCAAGGCAAAATCCGATCAACGCCTTCACGATGGGCGGCATCGTCCGCGACTCCGGGCTGACGATTGAAGAGTTCCGCAAGCTGCTCTGACCCTCATGCGAATCCTCGGCATCGATCCCGGACTGAACACCACCGGCTACGGCGTGATCGACGCCGAGGGGCGGGCGTTGAAGCTCGTCGAAGCGGGCGTCGTGCGGGGCGGATCGGGGCCCGATGGCAAGCGCTCGCTGGCTCACCGCGTCGGCGAGATCCACGCCGGCGTCGCCGAAGTTATCGAGTCAACCAAACCCGAAGCGCTCGCCATCGAGGAGCTCTACTCGCACTACGAGCGGGTCAAGACCTCCATCCTGATGGGCCACGCCCGGGGCGTGATCGTGCTGGCGGGCGTCCAGGCGGGGCTGCCGATCAAGCACTACGCCGCGACCCAGATCAAGAAGGTCCTCACCGGCGCCGGCCGGGCGCCTAAGGGCCAAGTGCAGTTGGCCGTCCAACGCGAACTCGGCCTGCCCAATCTGCCAGAACCGGCCGACGTCGCTGACGCCCTGGCGATCGCGATGACGCATTGGTTTCTCGGCTGCCGGCCCTCGGCTGTTGGCTAGCTGCCTAAGCACTCATCCGGGTTCCGTGCAGATGAACTGGATCAACGACCACATTCTGATTGGCAACTACGTCGATGCCCACAATGAGACCCTGTTGTCAGGCTACGGTGTTCGCTCAATCCTCGGACTCGACGGGAAGCTGCAGCGCCATCAGGCGAAAGAACTCGGCGTCGAGAGAATCGAGTCATTCAACCCAACGGATGGGCCGGGAAACGATCCTTACCTCTTCAAGCGGATAGTCGATCTGCTTGGCGAGCTAGTCCGTAAGAATGCACCAGTGCTGGTTCACTGTCACGCTGGACGCAGTCGTTCGCCGACAGTCGTCGCAGGCTACCTCATGAAGTCGGAGTCGTTGGCCGCGAACGAGGCCCTCCGGCGGATCGAGAAGAAGAGAGAGATCCAGCTGACCGAAGGCATCGAGACCTTGCTCGACGCGATTGGGTAGAGGCGTCCCCAAAAGAGAATTCCACCTTGATCACGAAAATCACCGGCAGCATCGCCGCCGTCTTTGATGAGTTCCTGACGCTCGCCGTCGACGCCTACGAGCACGAAGTGCTCATCCCCGAGTTTGTGCGGCGGGCGTTGCAGTCGAGGGTTGGCGAAGAGGTCTCGCTGCACACGATCGAGTACCTCGAGGGCGACCCGGCCCGCGGGCGGCTGACGCCGCGGATGGTCGGGTTCCTCAACCCGGTCGAGCGCGAGTTCTTCAACCTCTTCTGCCAGGTCGACGGCGTTGGCGTGAAGAAGGCGCTGCGGGCCATGGTCCGGCCGGTCGCCGAGTTGGCGACCCACATCGAAGAGCAGGACGTCAAAGGCCTGTCCGCGCTGCCCGGCATCGGCCCCGCGACCGCCGAGCGGGTGATCGCTAAGCTCCGCCGCAAGGCGCCGAAGTTCGCGCTGCTGGTCCAGTCCGCCAAGCCGGCAGCGGCCGACGTCGAGCAGGACCTGGTGACCGAGGTCTTCGAAATCCTCCGGACCCTCGGCCACGGCGAAGCCGACGCCCGCAGGCTCCTCGACGACGCCCTCGGGCGGAAGAAGAAGTACAAGGACGTCGAGTCACTGCTGCACGCGGTCTATGAGCAGCGGCAGGGCTGACCCCCGGTTGCCAATGCGGCCAGAGCAGGCCGCTCGACCTGACCGGTTTGAACGATCTGCAGGGAGGAACACCCCCACGCGCTGCGCACTTCCGGGGAATAAGAAGGAAATGTTTGGCGCTAGCGGCGGAGACCCTTATGTTCAGCCACGGAACAGCGAGCCGAGGCGTAAGGATTCCGCTAGCCCCGCCACCCGAAGGGCTTCGGCCCGAGGTACTCAATGGCTGACGCCCACTCGGTTCTCCCCCGCTCGGCTCGCGTTCATGTCGCACCGGCATACGCCTCGCCGGGCGCCCTGCTGATGATCGCGGTTATCGTCGGCGCCTTCTTCGCCGCGGCCCCGACCGCTCACGCGGCACGGATGTGGACCGGCGCCGACGGCCAGACGATGCTCGCGACTCTGGTCCGCGTGTCAGACGACACCGTCGTGCTCAACAACCAGGGGAAGCGTGTCCGTGTGCCGCTGGAATCTCTGTCAGAAGAAGACCGCAAATGGGTCGAGTGCCAACAGAAGGTGCGGAAGCTCCGCGACTGGACGAAGCGAAACGACGACGTCGTGCGTGGCCGTTATCTCAGGTACGACGAGGAGAATGACCGCGTCTACATCCGCACCCACGCCGGCGAAAAGTCGGTGCGGCGGGAAGACTTGTGCGAAGACGACATCTACCTGCTAAACAAAACGACCGACGGCGCGGTGCCGGCGCCGACCGACGACCGCTACACGGGTTCGATGGCGGGTGGCGCCCCGGCAGAGGAGGACGCAAATGACATAGGCGACGAAGAGCCCGGAGCAGGCGTGACGCGGCCCGTGCCATCTGGCTGGCACAAAAAGTATGCCTCGCGTGACGAGCCCCGCACGTGGACCGATGTCCGCGGCAAAGAAATCACGGCCGAGTTCCGCCGGATGGAAGGCGATCGGGTCATCTTGTTCATGAACGACCGCGAGTACCGGGTGCCGCTCGCGCGGCTGTCGGCAACCGACCGCCAACTCGCCATCGCGTTTGGACAAGCGGAGGAGCGAGCCGACCGCTTGGCCGGCGGTGCGGAAACCGACGTAGCGGGCACTCACGCAGCGGGAACCGAGGGAACCGACGAAGCCGGCGGCCTGAGTGAACACGAGAAGATCGTCGCGCGGATGCGCGAGCGGGCCCGCAAGCGGCGGGCTGAACGTGAGGCTGATCTTGAACGCCGGAATAACGAGAGCGTGTCACGCTTGGACCGTCTTGAACAAGAGCGGAAAGAGCGTGAGCGGCAACGCGAAGCCGAGCGTCAGGAGCGGGACGCCGCCTACGCCCGCGTGACGGCCGAACGCGAGGCGCACAGAAACGCCGCTCGGCACGCGGCGCCGAGCTTCCCGACCGTTGGAGGCCACTCGGGCGGAGCTCCAAACGGCCGCTTCGAATCGGCCGGTCAACCGGGCTCGGAGTACGAATACAAGTGCGACTCCTGCAATAAGAGCTGGACCTCGACGCGAGACCTTGGCGTCGGTGACAAGTGCCCCTACTGCCGGGTCCGATTTGACAAAGCGACCGACGAACACGGCAACGTGACCTACGACAACTCGGGCTCGTCGACCCGGCGCTACCGCGGCATCGTGAGACTGGTTGTGTGGGGCGTGATCGGGCTCGCCAGCTTCGTGGGCTGGCTGGCTAAGCAGGGGTAAGAGACACGCCACCCCCATCGCCTCGGAGCCGGGTTTCATGTTCATACGCTCGGCCACCCGCGTCGCGCGGGCTGTGGCGGTCGCCTACCTCTTGATCCTGCTCACGATGACCTTCCTTGAGAGGTACCTCGTCTATCCGGCGCCGCCGCTGACGCGTTCCGACTGGACCGCCGGCGGCGAGCGTTTTGAAGACGTCCTCTTCACCTCCTCCGACGGGACGCGGCTGCACGGCTGGTACCTCGATCGGCCCGGCGCGCGGCGGGCGGTGCTCTACTTCCACGGCAACGGCGAGCAGGTTGCCGACAACGCGGACCTCATCCCGCTCCTGGCCGACCGCCTGGATGCGTCGGTCTTCCTGTTCGACTACCGCGGCTACGGGAAGAGCGGCGGCAAACCGACCGAAGCGGGCGTCGTCGCCGACGGCCTGGCGGCCCAGCGCTGGCTCGCCGCTCGGACCGGCGGGCCGCCCGAAGGGGTTGTCCTCATCGGCCGGTCGATCGGCGGCGGCGTGGCGGTCGCCTGCGCCGCGGAGCTCGGCGCCGAGGCGCTAGTCTTGCAGAGTACGTTCAGCCGCCTGACCGATGCGGCGGCAAGCCACTACCCCTGGCTGCCGGTGCGGCTGCTCATGCAAAACCGGTACGACTCGGTCGAGCGTATCCAGGCCTACCGAGGCCCCCTGTTCGCAAGCCACGGCACGGCGGACCTCGTCGTGCCGATCGAGCTGGGCCGGAGGCTCTTTGCAACTGCGCCGAGCCAGCCGAAGCGCTTCTACGAGATGCCAGGCCGCGGCCACAACGACCCACAACCCGCATCGTACTACCCGGCACTAGCGGCTTTTCTCGACACGGCGGCTACGCCCCCGGCCGCCGCGACAAGCAAAGCGGCGCCGGGCGACAAGGGCGATGCGGCGACCGGCGGCGTCCCACGGCCGGCCACTTAAGGTCGGCCGGCTAGGACCGGGCGGCCGTCGTCTGGTAAACTCCGCCGCATGCCCCGCGAACGGATCCTTTCTGGCGACGAAAGCGACGGAGGCCTCGGCGGCGCCAAGCCGGCGACGGCCGCCCCCGCACGAGAAGAGGACAACGCGTTGCGCCCCCGTCACATGCGCGAGATGGTGGGGCAGCGTGCCGTCTACGAGCGGATCAAGATCGCCGTCGACGCCGCCCTCATGCGTGAGGAGCCGCTGGGGCACCTGCTGCTCGACGGCCCGCCCGGCCTGGGCAAGACGACCTTCGCGATGTGCATCCCGCGTGACCTGGGCGTCGAGTTGCAGATCGCCAGCGGCGCGGCCCTCGCGGCGCCGAAGGACCTGCTCCCCTACCTGACCAATGCCCAACGGGGATCGGTCCTCTTCATCGACGAGATCCACCGGCTGCCCAAGGCGGTGGAAGAGTTCATGTACCCGGCCATGGAAGACTTCCGCATCGACATCACGCTAGGCGAGGGCGTCAACGCGCGGACGGTGAACATGCCGGTCGAGCCGTTCACGCTGATCGGCGCCACCACCCGCACCGGGCTGCTGTCGGCGCCGCTGCGGGACCGGTTCCAGGTCCGCGAGCACCTCGACTTTTACAACAACGACGAGCTAGGCGAGATCGTCCGCCGCAACGCTGAGAAGCTTAACATCGGTATCGAAGCAGAAGCGACCGCGAAGGTGGCGCTCACCAGCCGGGGCACACCGCGGATCGCGAACAACCGCTTGCGTTGGGTCCGCGACTACGCGACCAGCCGGGCCGGTGGGCGGATCACACGGGGCGTGGCGGACGCGGCGCTGGCGATGCTCGGGATCGACCCCATCGGTCTTGACCCGCAAGACCTGAAGTACCTGGACACCATCCGCCGGGTCTTCGACGGCGGCCCGGTTGGCGTCGAGGCGCTCGCCCACACGCTGAACACGGCGGTCGATACACTGACCGACGAGGTCGAGCCCTTCCTGCTCCGCGAGGAGCTTGTGGTCCGATCCCCGCGGGGCCGCCGCCTGACGGCCAAGGGGTTCGAGCACCTGGGCCACCAACCACCGATAGCCGCGCCGCAAGACGAGGGCCCGCCCGGCGGAGACGGCCTGCCGCTGTTCGACTGATGGCCGCAAAACCTTGCCTTTGCCCCGCCGAGCAACCCCGCTGTGCAAATCTCCCTGCTCTTGCTCGGTGTCGTGGCCTGCTCGGTCTCGGTGATCTTTATCAAGAAGTCGGGCGTCGATCCGGTGCTGCTGTCGGGCCTGCGGCTGGCGGTCGCGGCCGTCGTGTTGGCGCCGGTCTACGCGGTGGACTGGCGCCGCCACCGGCAGTCGCTCTCCTGGCGGCACGCGCGGGACTCCGCCATCCCGGGCTTGGTGCTGGCGCTGCATTTCATCACGTGGATCATGGGCGCCCGGCTGACGCTGGCGGCCAACTCGACGCTGATCGTCAACATCGTCCCGGTGGTGATGCCGGTGCTGCTGTGGGCGCTCGTGCGCGAACGCCTAACGCGGCGGGAAACAATCGCCACGGCGGTCGCCGGAGCCGGCCTGGGGCTGTTGTTCGCCGCCGACTTCCGCACCAGCGCCGCGCACTTCCACGGCGACGCGGTCTGCTTCGGCTCGATGCTGCTGCTCGCGCTCTACTTGGCGCTCGGCCGGCGGTTCCGCCACCACCCAACGGTGTGGCTCTACCTGGTCCCGCTCTACGCCGCGGCGTCGGTGGTCTGCCTCGCCGTGGGCAGCGTTTCGGCCGACTGGCGGGCGATCGATTGGCCGAAGGAGCTGCCCTGGATACTCGCCCTCGGCCTAGTGCCGACGGTCATCGGGCACTCGCTGCTGAACAACGCGATGCGCCACCTCCGCGGGCAGGTCGTCAGCCTGATGGTAATGACACAGTTCTTGTTCGCGGGCGTGATCGCGTACGCGACGCTCGGCGAGCAGCCGAGTTGGACCTTTTACCCGGCGAGCGCGTTGGTCGTCGCGAGCGGCGTGATCGCGGCGTCCGGTCACCGAGACGACTCCAGCGACATGCACGGATCGGCACACGAAGAAGCCGCTGCCGACTCGTGATTCAGTCTAGCTTCTTCTTCCAGAACATCGCCGCGCTACGGGGCGACACCGAGTCTCCCCCGGTGAATCCGCACCGGCGGTATAAACGTTGTGCGCCGGCGTTGGCGCCGAGCACCTCGAGCGTGATCCAAGCGCAACCCCGGCCACGGGCGTGCGCTTCGACCGCTTCAAGCAGCGCGGCGCCGACGCCCCGTCCTCGGCTTTTGGGAGCGACAACCAGGTCGTGCAGGTTCAGCACCGGCCGGGCGGCAAACGTGCTGTAGCCCTCGAAACACGCGGCGAGACCGACCACACGGCCCTCGTCCACGGCGAGCAAGACCAGAGCGGTCGGGTGGGCGCGGAGGCCGTCCGCAATCCGCTCCCGCGCGTCGGGGGCGATAGCCTCTCCGCCGCCGGTCTCGGGGTCGGCCGCGTAGGCGTCGAGCAGCTCGACCAACACCCGCCGGTCGCCTGGCGAGTCGTAGTCGACGGGTCGGATGACGGGGCGTGAGTCTGGCATCGAGTCAGCGGCGGCAGAGCACGTGGAATTCAAAGCGGGCCGGGAAAGCCTAACCGGCGTCCCCGCCCGGGGCCATTGACACCCGCCCCACGACGACACTACTTTATGAGGCTCGACCCACAGGGTTAGCATGCCCCTACCGCGTTAGAAGCTCGCCACGGCGGGCCGGGTCACCGCACAGCTAAGCGCCGCTCAGCTCAGCGCCGCTCAGCCGGCGCCAAAAAGTAGTCTTCGAGGCGAAACGATGGCCGTTCCCAAGCGAAAACACTCCAACTCCCGAACCGGGAAGCGTCGCAGCCACGACCAGATCAAGGCGCGTCAGTTTCAGACGTGCCCGCGATGCGGCCAACCGATGCTTTCGCACGCTGTCTGCCCCAACGCCAACTGCGGCTACTACATGGGCCGCACCATGGTCGAGCCCGAGTGATCCAACGCATGGCGGCGTCCTGCTGCCGCCAGGATTTTCCACCGGCGCCATCGCCGCCGCGCCGCGGCGAGACGTCTGACCGCTAGGCCCCCCTCGGCAAAGGGCTTCCTCGTGGCCGCCAACACCGCTTTCCTCTTCCCCGGTCAGGGCGCCCAATCGGTCGGGATGGGCGTGGAGCTGTGCGAGCGATCGGTCGTCGCCCGAGAACTGTTCACGCAAGCCGCGGAAGTGCTTGGCTACGACCTGCTGAAGCTCTGCGCCGAGGGCCCGGCTGAGGAGCTCGACTCGACCGTCTACAGCCAGCCCGCACTCTACGTTTGCAGCTTGGCGGCGCTTGAGCAGCTAAAGCTCGACGACCGCGAAACAGTCGACGGCTGCGGCGTCGCCGCGGGGCTTAGCCTCGGCGAGTACACGGCGTTGACATTCGCGGGCGCCCTGTCCTTTGAAGACGGTCTGCGAGTCGTGGCCGAACGGGGCGCCGCGATGCAGGACGCCGCCGAGGCGTCGCCCAGCGGCATGGTGAGTGTGCTCGGGCTGGAAGTCGAACAGGTCGAGGAGCTGTGCGTACAGGCCCGCGGCGGTGACACGCTTCGCATCGCCAACCTGCTCTGCCCCGGCAACACCGTCGTGTCGGGCTCGACCGCGGCGTGTGAGCGGATCGCCGAACTCGCGGACCAAGCGGGTGCGATGAAGGTCGTCCCCCTGGCCGTCGCCGGCGCGTTTCACACCCCGTTAATGCAGCCCGCCGTCCAGCGCCTGTCGGCCAAGTTAGCGGACGTCGAACTCCGCCCGCCCCGGCTGGCGGTGGTGTCGAACGTCGACGCCGGCGTCCACGACGACCCCGACACAATCCGCGACCTGCTGGTCCAGCAGGTTGTGAGCCCGGTGCTCTGGCACGACTCGATGCGGCGGCTGATCGACGACTTGGGCGTCGGGGCGTGCTACGAGATCGGCCCCGGCCGCGTGCTCCGCGGGTTGATGAAGCGGATTCAGAGAAAACTACCTTTTGAGAGCGTGCCGGCATAAGTCCGGTCCTTGGCGATCGGGCCCCAGGCGCCAAGAGACCGCAAAACGCAACGGGAAACCCATCGATGAGTGACGAGACCAATCGCCGGATCCAGGTCGACCTGTCGGGGCAAAATGCGATCGTCACGGGGGCGTCGCGAGGGATCGGCAAGGCCATCGCGTTGGCGCTCGGCGCTGCGGGAGCGAAGGTGGCGTGCGTCGCCCGCAACGTGGAAAAGCTCGAGGCGGTCGCCGCGGAGATTACCGCCGCCGGGGGCGAGGCCGCCGTTCACTCCTGCGACGTCACCGACGGCGAGGCCGTGCAACAGACCGTCGACGCGGTTGTCGAGGCGTGGGGCCGCGTCGACGTCATGGTGAACAACGCGGGCATCACGCGTGACGGGCTGCTGCCGAGGATGAGCGACGAAGACTGGGACGAGGTCATCTCTTCGAACCTCCGGTCGGTCTTCCTGTTCACGCGGGCCGCCGCGCAGGCGATGCTGCGGTCCAAGCGGGGCCGGATCGTCAACATCTCCAGCATCTCGGGCATCATGGGCAACCCGGGCCAGGCGAACTACTCGGCCTCCAAGGCGGCGATCATCGGCTTCACCCAGACGGTAGCGAAGGAACTCGGCAGCAAGCGGCGGAAGATCACCGTCAACGCGATCTGCCCCGGCTTCATCCACTCGGACATGACCGACGTCCTCGCCGAGGCGGGCGGCGACGCCTTCCACGACGTGGTCAAGCAGCGGGTGCCCCTGCAGCGGCTCGGCGAGCCCGAGGAGGTCGCCGACGCGGTGCTCTACCTCGCCAGCGACTCGGGCGAGTACATCACCGGGCAAACGTTGGTAATCGACGGCGGCATGACCGGCTGAACCACCGTCGCAACGCCAGCGCACGCAGGGCCTTCGGGGCCCAGGCAAGCCATGCCGGGGCACTTGGGAGTCAAGCCGGACCGCGTGGTCTAGACACTAATTCGCCCAGTAGCTATACCTTGACCTCGCTTGCGGAGTCGCTCTATTTTGAAGGATTGTAGAGCGCTCGCTCGCTAACCGAATCAAGCATCCGAACCTACCCGCGTGGTGTAAGCGGCGGCCCTCTCCCTTGCAAAAGGAGGCGGCGCCCGCCCTGGGGAGCCCCGGGTTGTACCCAAGCAGCGGATCGAAGGAGAAACCAGCCGTGGCATCGGTAATGGAACGCGTCACCGACATCGTGTCGGAACAGCTCGGAGTCGACAAAGACAAGATCACCGCCGAGACGTCGTTTGTGAACGATTTGGGCGCCGACTCGCTCGATACGGTTGAGCTGGTGATGGAGCTCGAAGAGGAGTTCGACATCAATATCCCGGACGACGCCGCTGAGAAAATCCAAACGGTCGGCCAAGCGGTTGAGTTCATCGAGAACGGCAGCGACGACTGATCGGCCGTCCGTCGAACGCGGCTTGACACAACCATGGCGTACCGCCCGCTGGAGGCGTACGCCATTTTTTCTACTCCGGCGCCGGTGGTTCCCACGGTTGGGAGTCGTCGCTGGCCGAGTCCGCGGCAGCCGAACTTGGCCCGAAGGCGCCTACCATGAATCGCCGTGTTGTTGTCACCGGGATGGGGGTCGCGACGACCCTCGGCCTTGAGGTTGATCAGGTCTGGGAGGCGTTGCTCGCCGGGCGGAGCGGCATCCACGAGCTCCGGGCGTTCGACACCGGTCGCCACAAGGTCAAGTTCGGCGGAGACATCCACGACTTCGGCGTCGAGGGCTACCTCGACGCGAAGGAAGCCAAGCGGATCGACCGCTTCTCGCAGCTGGCGCTGCGCAGCGCCATCGACGCGGTGAACCACGCGGGCCTCGACTTCTCCCAAGAGGACCCGTTCCGCTGTGGCGTGATCATGGGCTCGGGCGTCGGCGGCTTGACCGAGATCGAGGCCCAGATGCACCGCCTCATCGCCAAGGGCCCGGACAAGGTCTCGCCGTTCACCATCCCCAAGCTGATGGTCAACGCGGCGAGCGGGCACGTGTCGATCCACTACGGGCTGAAGGGCGTCAACTACGCCGTCGCCACGGCCTGCGCCAGCGCGACCAACGCCATGGCGGGGGCCGCGCGGGCGATCCGCGCCGACGACGCGGACCTGGTGATCACCGGCGGCAGCGAGGCGGCCTGCACCGAGATGGCGCTCGCCGCGTTCGGCAACATGAAGGCGCTGTCGACGCGCAACGACGACCCCCAGACCGCCAGCAGGCCGTTCGACGCCGGCCGCGACGGATTCGTGTTGTCCGAGGGCGCCGGCGTCTTTGTGTTCGAAGAGCTGGAGCACGCAAAGGCCCGCGGAGCCGAGATCCACGCGGAGATCCTCGGCGTCGGCGAGAGCGGCGACGGGGGCCACATCACGAGCCCCGACCCCGAGGGCGCCGGCGCCGCCCAGGCCATGACCGCCGCGCTACGGAGCGCCCGGATCAACCCGACCGACATCGACTACATCAACGCCCACGGCACGAGCACCCCGCTGGGCGACAAAGCCGAGACGACCGCCATCAAGAGGGTGTTCGGCGACCACGCTTTCGAGCTGAGCGTCTCGAGCACCAAGAGCCACCTGGGCCACCTGCTGGGCGCCAGCGGCGGGGTCGAACTCGCCTTCTGCCTGCAGGCGATCAAGCACCAGGTCTGCCCGCCAACAATCAACCAGTTCACGCCCGACCCGGCGTGCGACCTCGACTACACGCCAAACGAGCCCAAGCCCCGCTCGATCAACGCCACCATGAGCAACAGCTTCGGCTTCGGCGGTCACAACGCGACGATCATCGCCGGTCGGTACGCGTAAACCGGGTCGGTTTTGACGGGCTACACGGCGGTGGCTACCGTATTGGGATCGCTTCCCACTCCGAGCCGCGAACCGTGAGAGCCTCACCGTGCGGGTCAGCGTCTGCCTCTTCCTTGCCGTTGGGTTACCGCACGCATGCGCCGCGCAAGACGAAGCCGTGTGGACCGGCGGCGCCTCGGGGGCCTACGACGACCCCGCGAACTGGGCGCCAGCCGACGTGCCGGGCGACGGTTGCTGCGGCCAAGAGTCGGCGATGATCCAGTCGATCTCCGGCGCGATCCTCATCCTGCCAGACAACGCTCCGGTGCGGCCGCACGCGCTGACGGTGAGCGCCGCGTCGGCCACCTTCGTAGCGCCATCAGGGCTCGGGGAGCCGTCGTTCGAAGTCACCGGCCAGGTCATGTTGCGTGGCGGCGCGACGCTGACGATCCAAGACCGGGTCAGCCTCTCGGCGCCGGCGCTGATGGTCGAAGGGGGTGGCCCCGCCGACGACAAGTTGAACTTCGCGAGTAACTCCCGAGGGGACTTCGGCGTCCTGACGGTCGGCGGCACGAGTACGGGGTCGCGGGACGCCGTTGTCGATATCTCAGCGGGCGCCGAAGTCGAAGCCGAAGCGATCAACGTCGGCTCCGTTGCGCACGCCGCGAGCCTGCAAGTCGATTCCGCCACGCTAACCCAGACGGGCGACGCCTCGGTCACGGTTGGCGTGCCCGGCGGCGCCACGGCGTTGTTGGTCGCTAGCGGCGGCGCCGTGGTCGAACTCAGCGGCGGTGTTGAAGTACACGGTGGCGGCCGCATCCTCAACACCGGCGGAGAGGTCCGCTTCGGCGGCGACGTCACCCTCGCCGGCGGGGGCATGAGCTATCAAGAATCGTCGGGCGCCGGGGCGACAAGGTCGTTCGCGCCGGACGCGACGATCACGATCGAGCCGGGCGCCGTCGCGACGTTCGCCGAGTCGCCCCTCACGCTGGAGAGCGGGCAGACGCTCCGCTTTGGAATCGACCCGATGACGACCGGCACGCCTCTGCAAGCGGCGGCGCCCCTCACGCTGGGTGGCCGGCTTGAGCTGGCATGGGCCCTCGGCGCCGCCAACCCAACGGTGGGTTTCACGCAGACGCTCGTCGCGGCGCCGAGCCTTCCGGGTGCGTTCGATGAGGTCATCGTGCCACCGGTTGCCGGGGTGTCGTGGGCTACATCGGTGGCGAACGGGTCCTTCACGATCGCAGCGATTGAAGCGTTGCCAGGCGACTACAACAGCGACGCCCGCGTCGACGCCGCCGACTACACCGTCTGGCGGGACTCTCTTGACTCGTCGACGAGCCTGCTTGCGGATGGCGACGGCAGCGGCCGTGTCGACGCCGCGGACTACTTGATTTGGAGACAAGCGATGCTTGGAAGCCCCGCGTTCTCGGCGTTGCCGGCGCCCGAGCCGTCCCCGCTAGCCATGGCGGCAATCCTTCTCGCCGTCGCGACTGCCGCCCGGCTAAGACACGTTCGGCTTGCCGAATCGGTGAATCCAGCTTAGCCTCGAATCGGTGGCTCTGTTGGGGTGACGGACAGCCCCGCGGCGACGCGCGGTCGCCCGGCAATCCCCAACGAACAAAGGCGAGGCGGCTATGAACCGGTGGCTTCTTACCGTGGCGATCGCCACGGCCCCGGCGGCGACTGCCGCCGCGATCAACGTGTCGATCGACTACACGTACGACACCAGCAACTTCTTCGGCGCCGGCAACCCGAGCGGCGCCGCGGCGGGCGCGCAGGCCAAAGCCGCCCTCGAAGCCGCGGCCGACTTCTACTCCGACATCCTAGAAGACAGCTTCGCCGAAGTCCGCAAGCCGGACGACTACATCAGCAGCGCGCCGGGAGGCGCCGACGTGACGTACAGTTGGGACTGGCAGATCGCCTTTAGCGATCCGGCGACCGGCAACGGCGTGATCCTCAACAACCCGGTGATCGCCGCGGACGAGTTCCGCATCTACGCCGGCGCCCGCAACTTGAGCGGCAACACGCTCGGGCTCGGCGGCCCCGGCGGGTCGGGCTGGAGCGGTGGTGGGGCGTGGTACTTCCCGTCGCAGCGGGCGGAGATCGACGCCATTGAGGAAGACTTCTCCGCCGCGGTGCTGAACCGTGGCCAACCCAATCCCAACCTCGACTTCGGGCGCTGGGGGGGCATCATCACGTTCGACAGCGTCGGCACGAACTGGAACTACGATCACACGTCGCCGCCGTCGCCAGGAGAGAACGACCTGTACTCGGTCGCGTTGCATGAGCTTGGGCACACCATCGGCATCGGCGCCTCGGACCAGTGGACGGCGCTCATCTCAACGAATGGGCGGTTCCAAGGGGCCAACGCGATCGCCGCGAACAACAACGTCGCTCCGCTTGCCGACGACGACCACTTCAACGACGGCGTGATGAGCACCGTCTACGGTGGGGTCGCAACGCAAGAGGTGTTGATGGGCCCGAACATCACGACCGGCACCCGCAAGCTGCCGACGGTGCTCGACGCCGCGTCGCTCGAAGACATCGGCTGGCAAGTCGCGGCGGCGCCCCAGGCGACCCTGCCCGGCGACTACAACGGCGACAACATCGTTAACGCCGCGGACTACACCATTTGGCGAGACTCCGTCGGCGCCGGCAACGTCATCGGCAGCTACACCGAGTGGCGGGAGAACTTTGGCGAAACGCTCAGTGGCAACGCCACCCTGGGCGGCAACACAACGGCGCCGGAGCCGGCGGCCATCGGGCTGCTGGCTGCGGCCGCGACGCTCGGCGTGCGGCCCCAACGGTCAGCCCT
>JBCCZD010000061.1:0-17493 GCA_039188275.1 Planctomycetota bacterium | reverse complement strand
GCGCCTTCTTCAGGTACCTCAGACCAAGGACCTCCCGCTCGTCGAGTGCACGCTTGCAAGCCATGCCCAATAAAATGAGCAATCAACACAAAACGCGCAAGGCCATGGAAGTGCGCAAATGGCGTGCCGAACAGGCGTGGGCCGCCCGCCAAGTTCTCCTCAGACCGGACAAAAACCAAGACGGCCATGCCGCACCGGCTGTCCGGGCAGTCGCTTCGCCACGATTGCGTTTGCGACAAGGCAGCCTGCGCAGTCCCGAAACAGCGTCCACGCTGGGGGTCGCTCCCTTGGCCAGGTCCAACGGCGCCTCACGCGCTTGTGGGTCCATGCTTGGTAGATGAATCCCCGCATTCGGGTTCTCCTCCGCGTGCCCCGGGCTCCCCGTCGGTCGCGCTCGGTTCTTGTCCGAGCCGCGGCAGCGGGCCGGCCGCTCCAAAGAAGCGAAGTCAAGGCCGCCGCGGCGGGGTCAAACGGCGCCCGCCGCGCGGCTGGCCGCGGAACCCTGCTGTGACGAATCTCGTACGTGCACCCGGCGATCCGCCCGCTGAAAACACGACCGGCGGCAAGCGGGTCCGCTGGCAAATGCCGCGTGAAAGCACTTGCAATTCGATTGCGATTCAAGACAATCGAGCGCCGGAGCGGGACGGGCGTCGCGTCAGACTTCCAGGTAGTTGGTCACGCCACACCCGTTGCTCGTTCTGACGGGCGGTCGGGCCCCGGCGCCAAGCGGTGAGGCGCCGCGGCTCGTTGCGTATTTCGCTGTTCCGTCCGCTACGGGGCCCGCGACGGGCTCGCGACGGGCTCTCGACGGGGCCCGCGGCTGGGGCGTCCGTTTCGGCGAGCGGCGAGCTTCAACTTCGGAACGAAGGGCCGCCCTCCGGCGGCTGTTGACCTGTTCCACGGGAGAAAAAATGAAAGTCCGCGCTAGTGTCAAGAAGATCTGTCCGGATTGCCAAATCGTGCGTCGCAAGGGCCGCGTCTACGTGATCTGCAAGAAGAACCCGCGCTGCAAACAAAGGCAAGGCTGACGGACGAACCGTGCGGTCCTATCCGATCACCACGCCACAAGGTCGCTCAGCAGCGGCAACCCCCGGGCGCCGAGCGGCGCCCAAACCGCGGGAACCGGCGACGCGCGCCACAGCCAGAGGTTGGTTGGCATCAAGACACAAAACCCGACTGAACCAACGGCCAGGACGCCCGCTGTCGTTTTGAATGGGTTCCTTGGCTCGGGCAAGACGACCCTCTTGCGGAGTCTGCTGATCCAGTCGCGCAAGCGCGACTTGGCCGTCGGTGTTGTGGTCAATGACATGAGTGAGCTGGATGTCGATGGCCTGATTGTCGAGCAGTCGGAGCTCTTCGAACAAGGCGACCGCAGGTTTCAATCGGTCTCCTCTTGCGTCTTGAGCAGCGAGACGGGGGTCCGTGAGCTGCGCGACGCGATTGACAGGATTGTGGCGGGCGACCCACCCGACCTCATCGTTATCGAGACCTCGGGCAGCTGCCACCCGATGCCGCTAGTCGAGTTTTTCGGCACGCGGCCGCTGCTGAAACTCACCGGCGTGTTGACGCTCGTGGACAGCGCGATGCTCGATCAGGACTACGACGCTGGGCGGCGGCTGGTCCCGGCCATGCAACGCAATCTGCGGGACCGGCGGCGGGACACGACCACCCTCCTGGTGGAGCAGATCATGTTCTGCAGCCACCTGCTGCTGACCAAGACCGACCGCCTTGACGAGGGCAAGCTCCCGGCGATCGCCGAGTCCGTGCACGGGCTAAACCCACTTGTCTCGGTCGTCGCGGCGCCGTGGGGGAACCTCCCGATCGACGATGTGCTTGCGATGCCTGAGTACGACTACCACCGCGTCGAGCAACTGATCAGGGAACTGAAGCCCGTCGTGGAGTCCGAAGGGCATGATGACCGACCCTACAACTTGGCGACCCGGGTCATCCGGGATGACCGCCCGTTCCATCCGCAGCGGTTGTGGGACACTTGCCAGCAACAACTGGGTCGGCACATCTACCGGAGCAAGGGGTTCTTCTACCTCGCTACGCGTGACCACGTGTCGCTCCTCTGGAACCAAGCGGCGGGCGGGATCAGTCTGGAGTTGGTTGGGTACTGGCGCGCGGGCGTGGTCGAAGATGAGAACAACGGCCTGGACGAATTTGAAATCGAGGGCCTCAAGCAAAGGCTGGCAAAGGAGCCCGGACGCTTCGGTGACCGCCGCTGCCTGCTTACCGTCATCGGTGACAAGACCCAGGTCGACCGGTTCGCCGAATCGCTCATGAGGTGCTTCTTGAGTGATGAAGAGATCGAGCACTGGAGGTCCGGCGGGGAGTTCGCGGACCCCTGGCCCGACACCTACGTGATGCGGAAGCACTGAGGGCGCGCCGGCAGCTGCTCGCCGGAATCGAGGGGCCCCGCGGCCGCCTTGCTTGCCGCCTTCGAGTCAGGAGCGGAAGCCAGGCCAGCGCGCGTCTATGCCTGCGCCGGAACCAGCGTCGGCGTGGCTCGCCCCCCAGCTCCGGCGTGCACTCGACACGCGTCTGCCCGGTGGCATGCGTCTGCCCGGCGAGTGGGTTTAGGTCGCCAGGCGGACGAATTGCAGAAGGATGAAGACAGCTCCAATGACGGCGAGGAGTGTCTTGCCGGTTTCGAACCAGCTCGGCATGGCGAGCGCGTCCGGCAACGCGGCGTTATACTGGGCCTTGTTCGATAAGCCTGTGGCGGCTGCCGGCTCGAAGGGTTGGGCGCCGTAGCGGTCGAGGGGGGGCGCCGCGGGGCCTTGCGCCGGGAACGGCGTGCCGGGGGATTGCTCGGCAGAGGGGCCGGCGTCAGGCAGCGTGTCCGTCGTCATCTGGTTGGTGGGCGCCGGCTCGGCTCCGGGCGCGATGCTCGCAAGCGGCGGGGCGGCCGCGGGGAGCAGGTCGTCTCGCCACGCCGGGATCGTCGGGGCGGAGTTGGCTGCAACCACGGCGTCGCTTGGCGGCGCCGCGTACGTGTGCTGACGACGGGCGTTGTTGGTGGCGACCATCACCGGCGGCGGCGCCGGGTCGAACTCCGGCGCGGCCGACGGACTTGCCTGGCGGGCGTTGATGCCGGGCGCCAGCGAGGCGAGAAAGTCGCCCACCCGGCCTCCGAAGCTGCCGAGCGTGGTCCCCTGCCCCGCCCCGAACAGCACGCCGGCGATCTCGCCCCGCTGGTTGAGGATCGGGCCGCCGGAATCGCCCTGCCGGGCCTCGACGCTGAGCTCGACCAGTTCGTGCGGCATGCCAACCTCTGGGGCGTAGTAGTCGGTGCAGCGGCCGGTCGCCTCGCGGTACGAACCCGAACCGAAACCGCAGATCGTGAGCCGCTCGCCCGGCCGCGGCGCGGCGGCGGCGAGCGGCAGCGGCGCCGCGGGCGGCCGCCAGATGACGAGCGCGGCGAGGTCCCAGTCTTGGTCGAGCTTGAGCCGGCGGGCCTCGCTACGGAAGCCGCTGGGGAAGACGACCTCAATCGGCCCGGTCGCGTCGCGGACGACGTGCCAGTTGGTGACGACTAGGCCGTACCCACCGCGCGCGTCGACCAGGGCGCCGCTGCCGAACGCCACGCCGCCCTGCTCCTCGACCACGATCCGCGCGACCGCCGGCCGCGGCGCCGACTGCGCGGCGGCGTGCGGCGCCGCGCAGTCGGCGATCATCGCGCACGCGAGCGCTGCAAAGAGGACGGCGTTGGGAGCGGACTTGATCATGCGGTCCAAGGGTCGAGCTTGGCCGGCGCCGCGGATGCGCCGCACGCGCTGGGCTAGCTCGCTTCGCGGGGCTGGAGTCCGCGGGTGCTTTCGCCTTAGCGGCTGCGTTGGTTTTCGAGGATCAGTCTGAGCAGCCGTTGCCGGAGGCGCCGGACCTCGGCGGCGTCGGGGCGGTGGCTGGTGACGCACGCTTCGTCGTACGCGGGTCCGGCGTCCGCCGGGGAGTTCCGAGTCGCATCTTCACGCGTAGCGGTGGGTGGCACGACCGCGTCAGGCGGCGCTTGCGCATCGCGGGCGGCGGCGCCGGCGGCCACCGCGGTGGGGGCCGACGCGCCGGGGGGCGTGGGTAGCATGGGTATTTTCCTCGCTAGGCTGCGATGGGTCGGCCGCCCTTGAGGTCTTCCGTGCGCTGCGGGAAGTCTTCGCCGTGGTTGTACGTTTTTTTGAGTCGTTCGAGTTCTTGGCGGAAGGCTTGCTCGGCCAGTTTGGTGAGCGTCATCCGTGCGGGGTAACCCGCCAGGTGGAAGGCGGCGTCCCGCGCTTCCTCTAGCAGGTCGGGGGGGAGGTAGAGCGTCGCCCGGACTTTGGCGCCGGTCCTCGGGCGATGGACGCGGAGCTTCGGCTGGTCGTTCATCGTGGCGTGCCGCGGCTCTTGGGGGCAGGAAACGGAAGGCTCGCGGTGGTGAATCAACTGGGGAGCGGTCGGAGAGTCGCCCTTCCGGCAAACAACATCGGACGTTGTGCGCTAACGGCAGCAAACGTAGGACGTTGCCCCGCAACGCCAGCCCCGCCGGCAACGGCGCCGCGGCTCGCGCAACCGTTAGCGCACGAAAAAGCCGCGTGGCCCGACACGCGGGCGACGCGGCTGCAAGACGCGGACGCTAGCTGTTGAGTGGTTGCGGCGGGCGGGACGTCTGGCGGGCGTTAAGCCTGGCCCCCTTGGGAGTTCTCGGGGGGTGGAGCGCCCGCTTGCGGGTCGGCGTCGGCGGCCGCGCTGCTCTCCTCCTCGCGCGAGTTGGCCGTCTGGCTGGCGGGGACGCTGCCGCGGGCGAGCTCGTAGGCAAAGAACGCGCCGACGCCAATCATAACGAAGTTCCAAACCGAGAAGCCGTCCGCCGGCCCGATCGGCGGCGCCGACTCCGTCCCGCCGGCAACCGCGGGCCCGGCGGTCGCGGGCGCCGGGTCGGCGACCGCTTCGGCATCCGTGGCCGCTGGCTCTTCCGCGTCGTCGGCTGTCTCTTCGCCGAGGGGCTCGGGCTCGGGCCTGGGGGGGATCGATTCGAGTTCTGCCTGGAGCCGACTCATCTTCAGGTACGAGGCGCTCTGCACGCCGCCGAAGATGCCGACCAAGGCGATGATCGCCGCCACGGCGCCGCGGAGGTAGCTGGCGGATTGCGTGACCGAGCTGTCGAGCTGCCGCACGCCGATGCCGGTAAGCAGGCCGGTTACTAGCGGGAACCAAGTGGCCTCGCCGAGGGCCAACTCAATACCGATGTGAGCGCCCGCGCCAACAACAGCCCCAACGAGTGCTCCTACGACTGACTCTCCGAAGTTCATCGCGACCGCCTTTCGGGGCAAGCCCCCGCATGAGAAGAGAGAGGAGTCCGCGGGCGGGCGCCGCCGGCCACGTTGCAGGCCGCGCGGTTGGCCTCGCCGTGTGCTTTGGCCGCTTTCGATGGCCCCGCTGCGATTGCGAGTCTATCCCCGTACGGTCTGCCGCGTCAAACTCCAACGCCGCCACGAGGTGCGCCGCCGCCGAGGCCTAACGCGCTAGTGATTCGACGGTTAAAATCCGAGCCCGTCCGGCGGGCGTTCGCCGGGATGCCTCCCGTTCTCCTCAAATGGCACTCTCATGCCTGAAGCACTCCGCATCGCCGTGATCGCCGGCGACGGCATCGGCCCGGAGGTCGTCGGCGCGTCGCTCGAGGTGCTCGCCGCCACCGCGCCGGGCTGCGGCCTGGACTACACGACCACCGACTTCCCGTTCTCGGCGTCCCACTTCCTAGAAACCGGCCACGTGCTCGACGAGGCGGACGTCGCCACGCTCCGCGGGTTCGACGCCATCCTGCTGGGCGCCGTGGGCGGGCTGCCGAACGACCCCCGACTGGCGGGCGGCGTCATCGAAAAGGGGATCCTGCTGAGGCTGCGGTTTGACCTCGATCAGTACATCAACCTCCGCCCCGTCTCGCTCTACCCGGGCATCGACACGCCGCTGAAGGATAAGACCAGCGCCGACATCGACTTCGTCTGCGTCCGCGAGAACACCGAAGACCTGTACTGCGGCCTGGGCGGCATCGTCCGCAAGGGGACGCCGCACGAGGTAGCCAATCAGACGATGGTCGCCACGCGGATGGGCGCCGAGCGGTGCATCCGCTACGCGTTTGAGCTGGCGGCGACGCGCGAGCGTAAGCGCCTGACGCTGGTCCACAAGACCAACGTGCTGAACTTCGCCGGCGACACCTGGCAGCGGGCGTTCCAGGAGGTCTCTGAAGAGTACCCGGCGGTCGAGACCGGCTACCACCACGTCGACGCCTGCTGCATGTTCATGGTCGCCAAGCCCGAGGTGTACGACGTGATCGTCGTGCCCAACATGTTCGGCGACATCATCACCGACCTGGGCGCCGCGATCGCCGGCGGCATGGGCATCGCCGCGAGCGGCAACCTCAACCCCACCGGCGCGGCGCCCAGCATGTTCGAGCCGGTGCACGGCTCGGCGCCCGACATCGCGGGCCAAGACCTCGCCAACCCGATCGCGACGATCGACTCGCTCGGCCTGCTGCTGCGCGAGACGGGCCGCATCAAAGCCAGCGCCGCCGCCGTCAAGTGCGGTGAGCAGATCGGCGCCGCGGTGAAGCGCGTCACGCCCCGCTTCGCCGGCAAAAGCCTCGACCGCTCGGGCCACGGCACGAAGGAGATCGGGCGGATGGTCGCCAACGCCCTCTGAGCCCGGCTGGTGTCGGCGGGCGCCCTGCCCTACCCCTCGGACGCGGTTCGCTAGCGATTGGCGCTCGATCGACGCGCCGCCGACAGCCGGCGGCGTTCGGTCTGCTTGAGCCACGCCTGCACGGCGCTGTCGCTCGGGTTGCGGGACAGGCACCACCGCAGGTGGGGCTCCGCGTCGTCGGCCCGCTCACAGCACAGGTACGCCTCGGCCAGCAGCCGGCGGGTAGCGTAGTACGAGGCGTGGCCCGCGAGCGAACGCTCCGCCAGCTCGACGGCGCGGGGCGCGTTCTGGAGCCGCAGCTCGATCCTCGCCGCCATCAGCCACAGGCTCGCCTGCCGGCGGCCCGGCTCGGTCTGCTCGGCGAGGTCCGCCGTGTAGGTAGCGATCGCTTCAAGGTCAGCCGGCCGGCCCGCTTGCAGGTAGTGTTGGTAGAGGGTCGGCAGCACGCGGGGCCCGGGGGTGAACGCCTCGAGGTACTCCGCCGCCGGCACGCGTCCGGCCAGCTGCGCGGCGATGTGCAGGCGGTGGACGCCGGGCACGCGGTGGGCTCGGCCCCAGTAGTCGACCGCGCCCGACGCGTCGCCGGCCACCCACGCCTGCTTGCCCGCCTCGAACAGGGTTCCGCCGTCGTAGGGCCTCGCCAGCACGGCTTGCCCCACCAGCGCGGGCACGTCGCGTTGGCCGGGTGGCGACAGGAAGCAGAGGTCGGCCAAGTAGCCGTAGCCGTCCGCTTGCAGCGGCTCGAGCGCGAGCGCAGTCTGGGTGTGCCGGTGGGCTTCGACCAGCGCTCGCGCGTCGTCGCCAAACGCCTTGGTGAGCCAGTCGATCGTCTCGCGCCGCGACGGGAAGTTGGATGCGAGGGCCGCTTCGCGGATGTGCACCAAGCCGATCGCGTTGGGCGAACGCCGCCGCGCGAGTTCGAACTGCTGCAGCAGCCGCCCGGCGAGCCGCAAGCGGGCCCGCGGGTGCTTGGGGTGGCGACGCAGCGTCTGCCGGAGCGCGGCGATCATCTCGTCTTGAAGCCGGGCGATTTGGCTCGCCGAGGAGTCGGCGGACCGGTCGGGGTTGGCGAGCGCCGCGGCGACCACGTCGCGGTGCCGGCCCGACGCGCGGAGGTAGCGGTCCCAGGCGAGCGACGCGGCGCCGGGGCGCCACAGCGTTGCAACAGCCACAGCGGCGGTCACCGTGACGACGGCCGCCGGGCCCCAATGGCCCCACGCCGGCGTGCCCGGCGCCTTTCGAGCAACGACCGATTGCCGCGCGAGCCGGAACTGGTGCAGCCGCAACCCGCAGGCGAGCAGCAGCACCGTCGCCGACATGCACGCCGGCAGGTACCAAACGAAGTCGACCACCGAGTGCGTCGCGCTCACCAGCAGCCCGCTGCCGACCGCCGCCCACGCGGCGAGGCGGCCGGCTTCTTGCTCGTAAACCAAAGCGCGGCCGGCCCAGCTAGCCGCCAGCGCGATCGTTGTCGCGAGGAGCGCCGCGCCGGCGAGGCCCGTCTCGGTGGTGACCTGCAGGTAGCCCGACTCGGCGTGGGTGAACTCGGTTTCGAACCCTCGATTCAGGAACGCGGGGGCGATGTCGGCGTGGCTGCCGACCCCATAGCCAAGCAGTGGGCTGGCCCGCAAGGCCGCGAGGTTGGCGGCCCAGATCTCGCGGCGGCCGTGCCGCTGGTCGAGTTCCTCGATCGAGCCGCTCGCCAGGTCATCGAGCCGGCCAAAGACGCGGTGCACGTCCCCCAGCGAGACCGCGCCCAGGGCGGCCACCGCCAACAAGCCGATCGGCGCCGCGTGTCGAGCACGCATCGCGCCCGCGCGCAGGGCGAACACGCCGACGACCGCCAGCGAGACGGCCATCGCCGCCACGCCGCCACGCGACGCGGTCAAGACAACCGCCGCGAGGGCGACGACGACCGCCGCCGCCCAGCCGGCAGCAGGCTCGAGCGTCCCTAGCGGGCGCCCGCTGGCGGTTCGTGCTGTGCGTGTCGCTTGGCGTCGGCGCGGCGCGGGCGGCTTCCGCCGGCTCGATCGGCCGAGCATCAGCAGGGCCGGGCCGAGCCCCAACACGACGAAGTGGGCGAAGTGGTTCTTGTTCGCGAAGCTCCCCTGCACGACGGCGCCGATCTCGCGCTGGGGGTGGGCGTAGAACCACAGCAGCTTGCCGTTGGACGTCATCCACTGCAGCAACCCGAAGGCCGCCATGCCGACCGACGCGATCGCGATCCAACGCAGCATCCGGTAGACATCCGCCTCGTCGCGCAGGCGATCGGCGGCGACGGCCAGCAGCATGAGGTGACTCGCGAGCACCGCCAGGCCGATGCGTGTCGCGCCGGGCGTGATCGAAAGGGTGGTCCACTCGCCCAGCTTCAGTGGGTAGTCGGAGGTGGCGGTCCAGGCGGGGGCGACCCCGTCCAGAGCGGGCGAGAGGGCGTGAAGCGTTGCGGGGCCAAGCGGAACCACTTGCAGGCAGACACCACCCAGCGCCGCGACGCCCAGCGTGTGGAGCCACGACCACGCGAAACGCTGGTCCCGCGTTAGCAACCGCCGCGCGGCCCAAGCGAGGGCCGCCGCCGCGACCAACCCGGCGTAGAGCAACCGCCCCAAGTCGTGCCGGCCACCAAACCACAGCGGCGCGGCGACCAGGCACAGCACCAGGCAGGCGTCGGTGAACTGCTCACAACGTTTTGCCCAACGGGTCGCGCCGCGGGCGTCGAACTGGGCGGAAGAGGGCATCGGCCTGCTACCGGGGGCCTACAAAGCGCTAGGCGGCGCGGCGGTCGCCGGCGTCGCGGCCTGCGACCGACTTGGTGATCTCTTCCCAATCGCCGGCCAGCACCTCGCCGGCCAGCGTTTCGCCAGCAACGGCCTCGGGTGGCGTAGCATCGGCCCGCTCGTCGTGCTCCTCGCCGTAGGCGTAGCCGTAACCGTAGCCGTAGCCGTAGCCCTTGCCGGTGCTGTCGGTGATGCGGTTGGCGACAACGCCAAAGACGTGGATCCCGGCTGACAGGAAGCTGTCGCACGCGCGGCCGACGAGCCGGCGGTGGTTCTTCTCAGGGCTCACCACCAGCACGACGCCGTCGACCAACCGGCCGACAATCTGGGCGTCGCTCACCGCCAGGACCGGCGGGCAGTCGATCAGCACCTGGTCGTAGTGGGCGTCGGCCCAGGCCAGCAGGTCCATGAAGTTTTTGCCGGCCAGCAGCTCCGCGGCGTCCGGCCGTCGCGGCCCGGCGGGGATGACGTCCAGCCCCTCCAAGCCGCTGCCGCGGACGACCCGGTCGGCCAGTTCGGGCACCGGCCCGTCGGTGGTCAGCAGGTCCGTGACGCCCGGCTTGCCCTTGAGCTCCAGCAGCGCCGTCATGCCCGGCTTGCGGAGGTCGGCGTCGATCACCAGCGTCTTCTTGCCGACCTGCGTGAACGCCACGGCGAGGTTGGCCGAGATGGTGGTCTTGCCGTCGCTCGGCTCGGAGCTGGAGACGACCAGCCGCTCGCAGCTCTCGCCGCCGAGGCTCAACGCCGTGCGGAGGGTGCGGAAGGCCTCGGTGTCGGTCGCCTCGCCGCCGGCGTGCATCTGGATAGCGTCGAGCCCGTCGCCACCGGTCGGCTTCAGCTCCTTGACGAGCGTCAGCACCGGCACGCCGAGCTGGTGGGCCATCTCCTCGGGCGAGCCGAAGCGGTCGTCCAGCAGGTCCTCGACGTACACCCACGCCGCGCCGATGACCAGGCCGAAGAACGTCGCCGCGAGCAGCACGCGGCTGAGCTGCGGCGACGCCGGCACGGCGTTGGGAAGCGGGTCTTGGACCGTGGTCACGCGGATCGGCGCGTAGAGCTGGTGGATGTCGGCCGCCTGGATCTTCTCGAACAGCACGTCGTGCTGGTTCTCGATGCGCTGCACCTCGCGCTCGAGCATCTGGAGCTGGGCGAGGTCGCCGCTCTGGCGGACCGCCTCGGCCCGCGCCTGCTCGAACGACTGGTTGAGCTGCGACTCCTTGGCGGCCGCTTGCTCGACCGACTGCGAGAGCATGTTCACCAGCAGCGGCGCCAGCTCGGCGTTGCTCATTGATGCAAAGCGGTTGCCGGCGTTGGCGTGGTAGCCCCGCAGGTACTCGCGCGTCGCGCGGACCTGCTCCGTTAGCGCGACGGTGGTCGGGTGGCGGTCGCCGAGGAAGGGCGTCACGCGGCGCAGCTCGGCCTCGGCCTCGATCAGCCGCTTCTGCTGGTCGGCCAACAGCTCGGCGTCCTGGGGGCTCATGCCGAGCGCCGAGAGCAGCATCTGCTGGCCGACCACTTCTTCCAGCACGGAGAGGTGCCGGCGGAGGTCCTCGCCGTTGCCGACCGCCCGCCGGACCGCCGCGAGCGACGCCTGCAGCTCGACCCTCCGCTGCTGCGCCTCGACCAGCGAGTCGTTGAAGTGCAGCGCCCGGCTGATGACCGGCTCGACCGCGCCGGAGTCCGGCTGCAGGGCGAGGTGGCCGACGCGTTGGCGGAGCTTGTGGAGTTGAGACTGCTTCTGGGCGAGCTTCGCGCTGAGCTGGTCGCGCGTGCCGGTGAGCGCGTCGAGGGCGTCGGCGGCGCTGCTGCGGTGGTTGCGGCCGACGAACTCGATGTAGGCGTCGATCACCGCGCTGACGACGGCCGCCGCCGCCTCGGGGTTCTTCGACTGGTAGCTCACCTTCATGTGGTTGGTCTTGTGCACGGTCGATGCGCGGAGGCTGCCCGTGATCGCCTCGACCCACTCGTGCGGCGGCTTGTCCAGAAGGTCGACGCGGTGCTCCGGGCCGAGGCGGTCGATCGCCGCGAGCACGACCTTGGGCGTGCGGATCAGCTCCCGCTGCGACGCCATCACCGTGTCGGGGTTCGACTGCTCGTTGACCGTCGACACCTGATCAGGCGTCTGGGCGATAACCATCAGCTTGGCGACCGACTCGTAGTAGCGTGTCGCGAGCGCGAAGTAAGCCAGGCCGACGACGAAGCAGGCCAGCAACGCGACGCCGAGCACCGACTTCTTGCGTTCCAGCAGCCGCGCAAACCGGAGCACGCCCTGCACGGCGTTCTGCGTCATGTCGGCCTCTTCGGCCAGCACGGGCGGGGGGGCGTCGGGCGGGGGCTGCATGGTGCTAACGGGCGGCGCGGGCGGCCGTTTAGAGGCTGAAGGCGGTGTTGGTCAGGCCCAGCGAGACGCGGAAGAAGCTCTGGAAGATGTCGGCGGCCGTGGTCGCGGCGGTCGACTCGACCGAGACCAGGTCGCCCGGCGCAAGGATCAGGTTCTCGGCGCCGTTGCGCTTGGCCTTGGCCACGCTCGCCTCGATCATCGCCGGCTGGCCGCCGTCGGCCCGCTGCCGGACAACGAAGACCTTGTCCGCCAGCGGCGAGGTCCGGCCGCCGGCCATCGCCAACGCGTCTAGCAGGTGGACATCCTGATCGACGGGCAGCTCGAACTGGTCCGGCTTGTGAACCAGCCCCGTGACGTGGACCACCCGCTGCTTACGCGGGGTGACCATCACAACATCGCGGTCGCCGAGGTGGCGGGTGCCCAACGGCCCGCTGGCGGCGGCCTGGCTGCTTGCTTGGGCGAGGTCGATCCGCTCGACAATCGGCTTGCCGGCGCCGACCGCGGATACCGGCTTGGCGGCGGTCGAAGCCGCGGCGCCGGGCTCGGCCGTGGCACGGCCGTCGGTTTTGAGGGTGGGTCCCGCTTGGCCGCTGGCCGGTTGCCGGAACGACGCCTGCTGCACCGGCTGACCGGCCAACCGCGTGGCGCCCGGCTGCCGCATGACTTCGACGGTGGTCCCCGCCTCGTCGGTCAGCCCGCCCGCCGCGGCGATCGCGGCGAGGACGTTGCAGGCGCCGATCGGCAACTCGTGGACGCCGGGCTCCGCCACGGCGCCGAGCACGGTCACTTGATAGGTCGCTTGGCGGCGGACCTCAAGCGTTACGTGCGGCCGGCGGTAGACGCCGCGCTCGATCGCCGCGGCGGTGATCGCCCGGCTGGCGTCGGGCGGCTGCAGACCGGCAATCATGACCGGACCGATGAGCGGGAGGTCGATGTCGCCCCGCGGCGAGACCTGGGCGACCTGCGGCTCGGGGACCTTCTCTTCCAGGCCGCTCACCACGCGGACGTCGAGCAGGTCGCCCGGGCTGATGGCGGTGCTCTTGGTCGCCGCGGCGGCGAGGTTGGGCAGGTGGATCTCGTTGCCGCCGGTCGCCGCGACCGCTCGCAGGTCGGCCGGCAACGACGCGGCGCTGTACCGCGCCGACTGGCAGCCCGCGGCCAACTGCAGCAGGGCGGCCGCCAGCAGGCAATTCACAGCGGTTCGGTAGTCGGCGGGGAAGAGCATGAAAGAGGAGGTGAGGAAGTTCGTCGGTCCTGGCGGTCGGGTACGGCCGCGTCGCGTGCCGGCGCCCGATAGCTTGACGCCGAGGCGTGATCCGTCCGCGCCTTGGCTCGTCGCAGGGGGTTCATATCGGTTGCGTCACGCGGCCGCAAGACGACTGCCAGCCGGAGGCGCGTCGCGCCCCGCGGCTAAGCCGCCCGGCGGTGTGGCGTGGCGGGCGTTGGCGTAGCGGCTTCTGTCCTCGGGATTATCTCGCCGAGCACGGTGTTGACGCGCTCCGGCGCGTCGTTCGAGACGTCGACCAAGCGGTTGATGTCGGCGATCACCGCCAACAGCCGGCGGGTGTCGCTGTCGGCGACCATAATCTTCCTGTGAGGCGTGGGGCGGTGCCGCTCGCCCGCGCCGTACAACTCCTCGTACAGCTTCTCGCCCGGGCGCACGCCCGAGATCGCGATTTCGATGTCGTGCCCTTCGCGGAGCCCCGACAGGCGGATCATGTCCCGCGCGAGGTCCATCAGCCGGACGGGCTCGCCCATGTCGAGGACGAATATCTCGCCGCCCTGCCCCATCGCGCCGGCCTGGATGACAAGCTGCGCCGCCTCGGGGATGAGCATGAAGTAGCGGACCATTTCGGGGTGGGTGACCGTCACGGGCCCCCCGTCGGCGATCTGCTGGCGGAAAAGGGGCACCACGCTGCCGGCCGAGTCGAGCACGTTGCCAAACCGAACGGTCACCAACCGGCAGGGTGAGCCCTCCGCCTTCGCCTGCACGTACTGCTCGGCCAGCCGCTTGCAGGAACCCATCACGCTGGTCGGGTTGACCGCCTTGTCGGTTGAGATCATCACCAGGCCCGCGGCGCCGTGCTCCTCCGCCAGGTCGACGACGTTCCGCGTGGCGACCACGATGTTCTTGACCGCCTCGCCGGGGTTGGCCTCCATCAGCGGGACGTGCTTGTAAGCGCCCGCGTGGAAGATCAGCTCCGGGCGGAACTGGCGGAAGACGGCGTCCATCCGCTCGCGGTCGGTCAAGTCGGCCAGCACGGCGTCGTGCCGCACGCCGGCCCGTTCGCCCGCCAGCCGGCGGTCGAGGAAGAACTGGCCCGTCTCCGAGCGGTCGACCAGCACCACGCGGCCCGGCCCAAGGCGGAGCAGCTGCAACGCGATCTCCGACCCGATGCTGCCTGCGCTGCCGGTCACCATAACCGTGCGCCCGCGGACCCAGTTGCGGACCTCGGTTGTGTTGAGTTCGACGGGCGAGCGGCGCAGCAGGTCGGCGATGGCCACGTCGCGGGGCTTCACCGCCACATCCTCTTGCAGCAATTGCTCGTAGCTGGGCAGCACGCGCACATCGAAGCTGTGCTCCGCGCCGAGGTCGACCAGCTCGCGGACCTGCTTGCCGGGCAGTTCGCCCGAGGTGATCAGCACCTGCTCGACCTCACGTCGGTGCGCGATCTTGGGGATGTCTTCCAGCCGGCCGAGGACCGGCAGCCCACCGATGCGGCGGCCGACCATTGTCGGGCAGTCGTCGACGAAGCCCAGCGGCTGGTAGTGCAGCCTTGGGCTACGGCGGATGGCGCGCAGCAGCCCTTCGCCGCCGTGGTTGGCGCCGACCAACAGCGCGGTGACCCGCTCTTTGCGGGTGAAGGGGTTCCAGCCGGTGTCGTGCACCAGTCGCGGCAGGCTGTTCAGCGCGGCCATGCCGAGCAACGCGGCGCCCCAGTCGAGCAGCAGGACGCCGCGCGGGATGGTGACCCACGTGAGGACAAAGGCGTCGAGCAGCGTCACGCCGATGGTGCCCGCCGTGACGGTCCGCACCAGCGACAACAGGTCGTGGAAGGAGAAGTACCGGCTCATCGCGTGCCGGTGGCCGAACCAAAGCATGACGCCCAACCGGGCGGCGACCACCAGGCCGACGGTCTGCTCAAACGCGGCGCGGACCTCCGGCTCGAGCTGCCCCGCGAATCGCAGCAGGTACGCGGCGTAGTACGAAACGCCGCTGGCCGCGGCGATCACTAGCGCGTGGATCAGCAGATAACGCATGCGGTGTCGATTCATGGCGCCCCTAGCGGTCGGGCCGCGGCGCGAAGGCACGCGGCCCGTGTTCTGCCGGGCGGGCGACGCAAGCGGTGGCGCCCCCTCCCGCCGGGCGGGGACGGTAGCCGTCGCCCGGGAGAGCGTCAACGGGGATTACGCGGCACGCGTCCCCGTGGCCATTTGCTATCGATCCGCAGCGGGGCATCTGACACACTCCGCGGCCCAATCCGAACGCCCCGGCGCCCGCCGAGGCGAGCAACTTCCTAGCGAGAACTACCGACTATGGCCAAGTGCCTTGTCACCGGCGGCGCCGGGTTCATCGGGTCGCACCTCGCCGAGGCGCTGGTCGAGCGCGGCGACACGGTTACCGTGCTGGACAACCTCAGCACCGGCAAACGCGAGAACCTGGCCGCGATCGCCGATAAGATCACGCTCGTCGAGGCCGACCTGCTCGACCGCCGGGCGGTCGACTCGGCGGTCAAGGGCGCCGAGCTCGTCTTCCACCAGGCGGCGTTGGCGTCGGTGCCGGCCAGCGTCGACCGGCCGCTCGACACCCACGCCGCGTGCGCGACCGGCACGCTCAACGTCCTGGACGCCGCCCGCCAGGGCGGGGTCCGCCGCGTCGTCTACGCCGGGTCGAGCAGCGTCTACGGTAACCAGCCGACCATGTCCAAACGCGAGGGCGACCTGCCCTCGCCGCTGTCGCCCTACGCGGCGGCGAAGCTGACCGGCGAGCTCTACTGCCAGTCGTTCTACGCCACCTACGGGCTCGAGACGGTGGTCGTACGCTACTTCAACGTCTTCGGCCCGCGGCAAGACCCGGACAGCGAGTACTCGGCCGTGATCCCGAAGTTCGTCGTGGCGATGCTCGCCGGCGAACGCCCGACGGTGTTCGGCGACGGCGGCCAGTCGCGCGACTTCACCTACGTCGCCAACGTCGTGGCGGGCAACCTCGCGGCGGCCGACAAGCCGGGCGCGGCGGGCCGGACGTTTAACGTGGCGTGCGGCGCCCAGCTGACGCTGCTCCAGCTGATCGCCAGCATCAACCGCGTGCTGGGGACCGACATCCAGCCCAAGTTCGCCGAGCCGCGTGTCGGCGATGTCCGCGAGAGCCTGGCCGACATCGCCGCGGCGCGCGACACGCTGGGCTACGAACCGGTGGTGGGCTTCGACGAGGGCCTCGACCGATCGATTGCCTACTACCGCGACCTGTGAGCGCGAGCGCCCGCCTGACGACTCACCCTCGACGCGACCTCCCCGAACCACCGCCAAGAGTACACACCCTGTGCCGCGACCGCCGACCCGTGAAACCGCCGCCGCGCCCGCCCCGGCCGCCCTCGCCTCGGGCGCCCTTGACTCGGCCAAGCGAGGCTTGCTGGCCAAGGTCATGACCGTGGCGTCGGGGCACGTGCTGGGGTACGGGCTCGCGTGGGCCGCGGCGCCGCTGCTGACGCGGCTCTACCCGCCGGAGTCGTTCGGCTATTTCGCCATCTTTGTCATCTGCTTGAGCAGCCTGGGAACAATCGCCACGCTCCGCTTCGACCAGGCGTTGCCGCTTGTCCGCCAAGGCCGCCAGGCGGTTGTCATGATCGGCTTCGGCTTAGCTGCGGCCATTGGCTGTGGTTTGATCGCCTGGGCGACGATGCCGGTCGTCGCGTTGCTGGCTTCCGGCGCCGGCGCGCCGGCGCCGCCCGAGGGGTTTGGCGTGCTGATGGCAGTGGGTTGCGTGCTGCTGAGCCTCTACTGCCTGCTGGGCGGCTGGCTGGTCCGCGCTCAAGACTACGCCGGGCTGTCGCGGATGCGCATTGCCTACGCGGTCGGGAGCCTGGCGAGCCAGGTCCTGCTGCCGATCTGCTTGGGGAGCGTCGCGATGGGGCTCGGCTGCGGGCAGGTCGTCGGCTACGGCGCCGGCGTGCTGGCGGCGCTGGCCATGGCGCGACGCGACTGGCCCGCGACGCCCGGCAGGCTAGGCCGACGGGTCCGCGTTTTGCTTCGGCGTCACCGCCAGTACCCGGTCTACGCCACGCAGTCGGCGTTCGTTAGCAACCTGACCGTCTACAGCCCGGCGATCCTGCTCGCGTGGCTTTACGGGCCGATCGCGGCGGGGCACTACGCGTTGGCGATGCGCCTGCTCGTGACGCCGATGTCGATGCTCAGCCACGCGTTCTCGCGTGTCGTGTACGGCGAAGCGGTCCGCGAGGGCGGGTCGCCCGCGGCGGTCGAACGGCTGTTCTGGAAGACGCTCCGGCACGAAGCGATGATCGCCGGCCCACCGCTGTTGATCGCGGCGCCCGTGTCGCTCTACGCGTTCGGTGACGTCTTCGGCGCCGATTGGGTCGACGCCGGCGCCTACTTCGCGATACTCTCGCCGATGCTCCTGCTGTACGTCGGTTCCTACTCCGTGGCGCCGGTGCTGGACGTCCTGCACCCGCCTCGAAGCCGCAGCAG
>JBCCZD010000060.1:0-17506 GCA_039188275.1 Planctomycetota bacterium | reverse complement strand
TGACGGCTGGCTCCGACGAAGACGACACTCGCCGGTACCGCTGCGAACGTATAACTCAAACCCTCGTGGGCGAAGGACTTCAGTCCGTAGCTCACGATTAAACTCGAACCCACCGGCTTCCAGCCGGTGGTAGCTTCAGTTTATTGCGCTAACTCACCGAGCATTGATTCGACAGCTTTGGCATCCTTGATGCGCAGGAATCCTAGTTCTTGCATTTGCTTATCACCGTCTGAATCTCTCCAAGAGTCTCTGGAGATAACGACGTCGCCTGTACCGTCGCTGTGTTCGCGCCGAAAAACACTGCTGAGGTTTTCCGCGGTGTAAGAACGGATTGTGTACGACCATCCGCCGTCGATTGTGATTGCTCGGCGATTGGTTATCAGGTAGACGGTCTTGAGCGAGTTGCGATAAGCCCAGACCGGTGAAGACAGCATGCCAATCCCAATCAAGAAGAAGGGAATGCCAAAGAGCGGGAACAGGTCTTCTCCATTGTTAAAATCCGGGATCTTAAATCCGGCGGCTCCGGCTATCCAAAAGACAGAAAACGCAGTCCATGGAATCGCAAAAAGGAACACACCCAGAGCAGGGCCGCTGAAGTACTTTGGCTTCGGCATCGCGCTCCATACCACGCGTTCGTCGCGATCAAGTTCGCGCTGAACAATCTCACGAAGCCTGGGCGGAATCGAGCGATCAAGCATCGGTTTCCTCGCCGCACAAGAGTTCCAGGGCGCGGCGCTGGACAACGCCCCATCGGAGCGGAGTGTACTGCACGCAGCCGTCAGTCGCCAAGGTTTGCGAATGGTGCTGCCGTGGATTCCAGTCGGCGGTGCGGCGTTGGCTTCATCGCTCAACGCAGCCCCCCGGCATCCGGCCAAGGGCAGCAGGCGTGAACCCCTTGGTCACGGAGGGCATACCGATGCCGCCCCGCTTAGCAGCCTGTTGAAAAACGCCGTCCTCGCGTTTTTCAACCTCGCAAAGCTCAGAGCAAGCTCTTCGCGGCTCGCAAAACAAGGGCCTTGGCGCCCGTTGTTTTGGCTCGGCATCGTGCCGATCGCAGCCAGTCGAGTCAATCAACAGGCTGTTAGGCGGTTCTCTGTCGGGAGTCCGGTAGATAGGTTCGTGTTGATGATTGCGCGGCTAGTGGACCCTTGAGACCGGGCTTTCCGCTAGGTCGCCCGGGCTCCCGTTGATCGCCCTCGGTTCATTGCTCATCGCACCTCACCGCGGCGTTGGCCACGGGTGATAGCGCGGTGACAGAAAGGTCGTGGCCGGGCGCCCGTTGGTTGCCCTCGACTCACGAGCGCCGCGGGGGCCGGTGGTGCCGCGGTAGGGAAGCCGATCGACCCGGCGTGGCGCCGTGCGATCGCCGCGGGCAGAGCGGGGCTGGGATGATTACAGCGAGAGCCGCCGGCGGGTCAGACGCCGCCGTCCATGCCGAGCCGCATCTTGAGCTCTTCGAACTGCTGGATGTAGGCGTCGGTCGTCGAGTGGACGTGCTCCGCCTCGGTGATGAACTTCATCCCCTCGCGGCAGTCGATGTAGTTGTCGATCAGCACGCCCTCGTAGGGGCGGAGGTCCGAGCCGTAGACGATCATCAGCTTGTGCTCGTCGAGCTGGACCTCTTGCGGCAGGCGCGGGTTGAGCACCGCGATGCCGGTGCATCCGTCGTTGGTCAGCAGGTCCTCGAAGTCCCACAGGATGCTCTGCAGGATCGGCATGTCGATGTGCTCGCGGTACAGGTCGGTGTGCTGACCGGCCGCGTGCCCGTGCGAGGTTTCGAGCACCACATCGACGGTCGGCCCCAGCGGGGCGAGCAGGTCGATGAAGGTCTCCATGAGCCGCTCTTTGGAAGCGGCGGCCATCAAGACCGGGACGTTGGCGTTCGACTCGTCGTCGTGGTAGGTGTCGTGCCGGAAGCCGGAGCTCGGGACGACCTCCAGGTTGAAGCTCGGCCGGACGGCGTCGGTCAGCTCGAAGCTGCCGTAGCGGGAGACCTCGAGGTGCGCTTCGAGCTGGCTATCGGTCACTTGGTCGAAGCTGCTTGCGGGCAGCGTCGGCGCCTCGGCCTGGTCGTAGACGTTGGTGAAGAAGTTGGTCAGGAAACCCATCGGCGAGTCTCGGCGTAGCGGTGTGGCGTCGGTTTTGCGGCGCGATGGTTTCGCAGCGGGCGCGGGGCGGGGTGGGTCCTTCCGCCGGGGGCGCGTCACTTGTTCCGCACGGTCTTGGGGAGACTCGTCGTCAGACGGTGGTCGTCGGCTCGCGGCGTCTCGCCTGGGGGTGGGGCCGTTCCTGGTGGGGGCCCGGCGGCGACGGCATCGGGTCGGGGTGCAACGCGGGCGTTCGACCTCGGGTCTGCTCAACCGTAGGTCACAGCCGGTGGGCAATCCGGAGCCACATCAGAGGCCCGCGGAAACCGACGCTTGGTGTGCGGCACAACCGGCACGATCGGAACGGCGCCGGCGGGCTACTCGGATGCCGCCGCGGACGGCTCGGCGCCTGCCGGGGCGGGGGAGTCCCCTTCGATAACCCGCATCGACCGCCACTTCCCCTGCAAGAACCGCAGCAGGAAGACCACGCCGACGACCCAGATCCAGAGTGTGATGACGGTCCAGCAGCCGTAGACGTCCAGCCGCCAGACCGCGACGCTCAGCCACGCCGCGGCGCCGAGCAGCGTGGCCACCACGACGCTGACGCGGAGCACGAAGCGGGTGTCACCGGCGCCCTTGATTGCGCCGGCGAAGATCATCAGCGTCGCGTCGAGCAGGTTGTACGCGGCGACGAACCTGAGCAGCGTGACCGCCAGCGGGTAGACCGCCTGATCTCGAGCCGAGTCGAGCGAACCGGCGGCCCCGCCGAAGAAACCGTACAGGAACAGGTCGGGCAAGAAGACGTACAGCGATGACAGGCAGGCCATGTACGCCAGGGCGATGGAGAGCGTGGTCCACGTCGCGCGGGCGGCCAAGTCGTCGCGATTCTCCCCCAGGTGCTGACCTACCAGAATGCTGGTCGCCAGCCCCAGCCCCCAGACCGGCATGAACGCCAGAGAGCTGATGTTGAAAGCGATGCTGGTCGCCTCGTAGGGGATCGCGCCGAGCCGACCCATCAGCAGGATGAAGACGGTAAAGCCCGCGACGTCGAGCAGCATCTGCAAACCGCTGGGCCCGCCAAACCGCAGCAGCCGCCGGGCGAGCGACGCGTCGAACCGCAAACCGCTGGCGGTCGCAAAGGCGGTGCGGTGCCGCGGCAGCAGCACCAGCCAGGCGTAGGCGGCGGTCTTGAGCCACAGCGAGACGACGGTCGCCCACGCGGCGCCCTCGATGCCCATCGCGGGGAAGCCCCAGTCGGTCCCGGGGATCGCGAAGCCGAAGATCCAGAGGTAGTCGAGCACGACATTCAAGAGCGCGAATGTAGCGTCGACGATCATCACAACCACTGTCTCGCCCCGGCCGCTGTAGAATCCCGAGAGCGCCTGGGCGACCAGCATCGCCGGGCCGCCCCAGCAGAGGACGCGGAAGTAGTCGACCTCTAGCCGCATGACCGAGGCGTCGTGGTCGGCGGCCGCGAAGAGTTCCGGCGCCAGCGGGACAAGCATCACCACCAGCGGCGTGAACGCCAGCGCCACCCAAACCGCTTGCCAGGTGATGGGGCCGATCTTGCGGAGCTGCTTCGGATCGTTCTGCCCCGCGCCGTGGTACTGCGAGACGAACGTGCTGGCGTAGGTGCAGACCCCCAGCGGGAAGCAGAAGACCGCGAACCAGACCGTGCCGGCCGAGAACGCTGCGCTCATCGCGTCGCCCGACAGCCGGTGCAGGAAGACCCGGTCGACGAAGGTCATCACGGTCCACGACATGGCCGAGACGACCAGCGGCACGGCTACCGTTAGCACCTCGCGGACGCCGGCGGGGCGGACCCACCAGTCGTGGCCGCCGGTCGCGAGTTGTTCATCGGCAGCCGAAACGGGGGCGTCCATGCGTTTGGCGATGCCGGTGAAGGGAGGCCGGAAGGGAGGCCGGAAGGGAGGCCGGGAGAGGCGGCGCGGGGAGGCCCGCAGCCGCCAGGATACCCCGACACGCCTTGGCTGCTAATGGTTCGCGGCGCCCGCTACGCGCGGATAGCGGTTACTTCGCGCTGTTCGCGAGCGGTGTTGCGGCGGACCCACCAAGCCAACGCGACAAAGCCGGCGAAGAGGGGCGCCGCCAGGTAGAGGGCAAGGCTCGCGGCGAGGTACGCGACTCCGGCGAGTTCGGCGCCGACGTTCGCTCCTGGCACGAAGAGAGCCGTGTACGACCCAACCACCAAGGCGACCGACACGAACCACACAGCGAGCGAAACGCCCCCACCAACCACCAGCACCGCCCGCGGAGTGACCCGTCGCCACCCCCACGCGAGCAGCAGCGCCGGCGCGCCCAGCAGCGTCCAGAAGACCATCGACGCGGCGCCGGCCGCGACGACCTCCAGCGGCGCCGGCGGGAAGTCCCAGTAGCCGAATGCGGCGTACTCCATCGCCGCAACCAGCGGCAGCAGCCCGTAGTGCGCCGCGGCGGTGGCGAACGTGGCGATCACGAGCCCGAACAAGAGCGGCTCGATCGCCGGCCGCGGCGGCGGGTTGTCGGCGCCGGGCTCACCAAGCGGGGCGGGCGCCGTGGGCGACGCGTACGGGTTCATGCCGGCGCCTCACGCTTCTGAGTGATCTGGCGGACCCACCACGCCCACGCGGCGAAGCCCGCCAGCAGCGGCAGCGGGGCAAAAAAACCCATCGCGATGACCATCTTCACGGCGCTGGCGACGGGCGCCGACTGCACGAGAACGGGGTCGCCGGAGGTTGTCGCGACCGCCGGGTCGAACAGGCCCGACGCCATCACCACCATCACCGCACTCAACCCGACCCACCAGACGGCGGCGAGGGCGCCCCCCGCTTGCAAGACCAGCCGCGGCGTCAGCCGCCGCCGCCACCAGAAGGCAAGCAGCACCGGCCCGGCGAAGGCGAAAGTGTTGATCGCCGCGTACACGAGCACAGCGCCGAAGTTGTCGACGAACGTTGCCCAGTCGAAGACCCAAAGGTACACGCCAGCCGAGCCGTACACTTGGTCGATGCCCCACTCAATCGCCATGCCGACTGGCCAGAGCAACGCGTGGGCCGCCGCAGCCATCAGAGGCACGAAGAGCATCCCCAGCAGCAGTCGCCCTAGTGGTAACCTTTCCGCGGGCGGACGTGCATCGGCCTTCGCTTCAATAGCGTCGGGCGACGCGTACGGGTTGGTGGGCGAGCCGTTCATCGGGAGGGTTCTCGTGCACGGTCCATGATGAACGCTCGGGTTGACCCTAGCCGGACCGCCACGCGGTCCGGGAAAAACGCGATAAGCCTTTGCAGCGGGTTTGACCGGACCGCGTGGCGGTCCGGCTGGGGACGCGTTGCGCACGTGGTTTTGGGCGGCGCCTGCTCAGGCGCGAGCCCTTCGCCTACCATACCGCCAGCCGAGTGCCGGGTGCTCCACCTTTTTTATGGCAGACCCCGGGATCCCGTTCCCCGAGACACTAAGCCCCGGAACCCCGCGCATGAAGATCTACACACGCACCGGCGACCAGGGCGAGACGGCGCTCTTCGGCGGTCAGCGGGTTTCGAAGGACCACGACCGGATCGAGGCGTACGGCACGGTCGACGAGCTCAACGCCGTGCTGGGCGTCGTCCGGGCCGAGCTGGCGGAGGAGGGGGACGCCGGCGGGCTGGACGGGCTGCTCGGCAAGGTGCAGCACCAGCTCTTCGACCTCGGGGCGGAGCTCGCCGCGCCCCGGCCGGAAGAGCAGGGCACCGACCTCTTGACCAACGAGGACGTGCAGTCGCTCGAACGGGCGATTGACCAGCACGAGTCGGCCCTGGCGCCGCTCAAGCAGTTCATCTTGCCGGGCGGGGCGAAGTCGGCCGCACAACTGCACGTCGCCCGCTGCGTCTGCCGGCGTGCGGAGCGGTTGGTGGTCGCCCTGGGCCACCACGAGGCGGTCCGCGAGACGCCCGTGCAGTACATGAACCGCCTGGCCGACCTGCTGTTCGTGCTCGCCCGAGCCGCGAACCGCGCCCGCGGCATCGACGACGTCCCCTGGCAGAAAGACTGACCACGTTCGGTCAGGCGAAGGTCCGCCCGGGAGGGGCGTGGGCGCGGGCGAAACCGGCTCGCCCGGTCCCCGGTCTTTCTGCTACGATGTGGCCCGGCGGCGTCGCCCCGCCGCCGGCCGCCGCTCGGCGTCGCCGGCTCGGCACTTGCTCGGGGGCGTCGCGGCCTCGCACTGGCGGCCCGGCGATTTGATGCCCACGGAGTTATCAGCATGAAGAAGGTCGAAGCGATCGTGCGTCACTACAAGCTGGAGGACGTGAAGAACGCCCTCAGCGAGCAGGGCATCGCCGGCATGACGATCACCGAGGTCCGCGGCTTCGGCCGCCAGAAGGGCCACACCGAGATGTACCGCGGCACCGAGTACGCGGTCGATTTCGTGCCGAAGGTCAAGATCGAGATCGCCGTCGACGACGACCGGCTGCAGATGGCGATCGACACCGTGCTGCGGTCGGCCCAGACGGGCCAGATCGGCGACGGAAAGATCTTCGTGTCCGACCTGGCCGACACGATCCGCATCCGCACCGGCGAGACCGGCGCCGAGGCGCTTTAGCCCCGCTCCGCGGCGCGGCGGGCGAGGGCCGCTCGCCGGTAAACCAGGCCCGAGGCCGCCTTGTCCGTTGCCCCCAACGGTTCTCGATTCCGCGAAGACCTGCTCGGAGTCCGCGAGCAGCTCCGCGACCGGCGGGACGGGGTCCGCGGCCAGCACGACGCCGGCCTGCCCGCGGTTCAGGTCTGCGCTAAGCTGACCGCCGCCGTCGACGCCGCGATCACCCGTTTGTTCGAAACGGCGCTTGCCGCGCTCCCCGGCGGTGAGGGAGACCGCCTACGCGAGCAAGTGGTGCTGGTCGCCCACGGCGGCTACGGCCGGCGGCAGATGGCGCCCTTCTCGGACGTCGACCTGATGTTTCTGTATGAGGGCCAGTCCCGCGCCGAGGCGGAGTCGCTCGCTCGCCGATTGACGCAGGACATCTTCGACACGGGCATGCAGCTCGGCCACAGCCTGCGGACCGTCGACGAGGCGGTCAGCCTCGCCCGGCAGGACGCCGTGATCGGCTCCTCGCTCATCGAGTCCCGGCCGCTGGTCGGCAGTCAAACGCTCTTCGACCGATACTTCCTTGCGCTAGAGAAGATGACCCAACGCCGGCCGCGGGCGACCTGCGCCGCGTTTGTCGAGGCCCGGCGGGCCGAGCGCGAGAAGTACGGCGAGACCGTCTACCTGCTGGAACCCAACATCAAGCGCTCGCGCGGCGGCCTGCGCGACCTGCACCTGCTGCGGTGGCTCTGGTTCGTCAACACCGGCTGCCGCGACCTCGACCGGCTGCGGATGAAGGGTGTCTTGTCGAAGTTCGACCACCGCCGGCTTACCTCCTCGCGTGAATTCTTGCTGCGGGTTCGCAACGACGCCCACTTCCAGTCGGGCAAGGCGCACGACCTGCTCGACCGGGGGGAGCAGGTCCGGCTCGCGGCGAAGCTCGGCTACCACGGCCGCGAGGGGATGCTGCCTGTCGAGCAGTTCATGCGGGAGTACTTCCGCCACGCGGGTCACGTCTGGTTCCTCGCGGCGCGGGTCGCTGAGCTGTCGAGCCCCCGCCCCGCGGTCGAGACGGTGCTGGGGGCCGTGTTCGGGCGGAGCATCGCCCCCGACTACCGGCTCGACGCCCGCGAGATCACCGCCACGCCGAGTGGCCGGAGCAAGCTGACCTCGCGCTTGGACGAGGCGCTGCGGCTGGTTGATCTGGCCCGGCTCAGCGACCGGCGGATCAGCCAAGACACCTGGTACCTGATCTACCGATCGGCGCCGCGCTACCCGGTCGACCTGCCGGCGGCGTCGCGGGACCGCTTCCTGGAGTCGCTCGACAACCCCCGGCAGCTGGGGCAACTGCTCCGCCGGCTGCACGAGCTTGGCGTCTTGGAGAAGGTGATCCCGGAGTTCACCCACGCCCGCTGCCTGCTCCAGTTCAATCAATATCACAAGTTCACCGTCGACGAGCACTGCATCCGCGCCGTCGAGATGGCGACCCGCTTCGAAGACCGCGAAGACAAGCTGGGCGAAGTCTACCGCGGGCTGCCCAACAAGCGGCAGCTGCACCTGGCGTTGCTGCTGCACGACCTCGGCAAGGGGCACGACGAAGACCACAGCCTCCTGGGCGAGTCGATCGCGCGGGCCAGCGCGGCGCGGCTCGGCCTGGACCCGGCCGAGGCGGAGCAGCTCGCCTTCCTCGTGCGGGAGCACCTGTGGATGTCGCACCTCGCGTTCCGCCGAGACACGGGCGACCCGGAGACGGTCGCCGCGTTCGCGGACAAGGTCGGCACGGTCGACACGCTCAAGCTGCTCTACCTGCTGACCTGTGCGGACCTGGCGGCGGTGGGGCCGGGCGTGCTGAACGCGTGGAAGATCGAGGTCTTGACCGAGCTCTACCGCGCCGCCCGTGACGCGATCCAGCCGCGGAATCGGCTGCGGGTCGAGGACCGGCGCAACGCGATGCGCAACGCGGTCTGGAAGCTGCTGCCCGATGGCGAGCGTGACGACTCGTGGCTGAAGCGGCAGTTCAGCGCGCTGCCCGAGAGCCTGGTGGTCTCCCGCCCGCCCGGCAAGGTGCTGGCGATGCTCCGCCGATTCCGCGCGCTCCAGCCGGGGCAGGCGACCGCCTGGGCGGGCGCCGGCGCGCCGGCCGACACGACGGAGATTATCGCCGCGATCAGCCAGGGTACGGGGCGCGGCGTCTTTTCGAGCATGGCGGGCGTGCTGAGCGCCGCGGGTCTGCAGATCCTGGCCGCGGAGACGGCCGCCCTGCCGGACGACCTGCTGCTGCTGCGCTACCTCTACGCCAACCCCGCGGCGCCGCTGGCGGGCGAGCCCGGCGCCGGCGACCAAGACCGCGTGGTCGCCGACCTTTGCGACCGGCTCGTGGCTTCGGTCTACACCGACAAGCCGCCGATCTTCCCCCGCGTCTGGGGCGCCGAGCAGCACGCCAAGCAGGCCGCCCTGACCAACCTGCCCAGCGAAGTGCGGATCGACGCCGCGATCTCCGACGAGTGGATCATCGTCGAGGTCTTCACCGTCGACCGCCGCGGCTTGCTGTACGAACTGGCCCGCGCCGTGCACGAGATGCGGCTGTTGATCCGGTTCGCCAAGGTCGCCACCTCTGCCGACCAGGTGGTCGACGTCTTCTACGTCAGCGAGCGTGACGAAACAAAGCCGACCGGCGAGGCGCGGCTCGCGGAGATCCGGGAGCGGCTATCGGCGATCATCGAGCCAAGCGACTAGAGCGTGCTGCCGTTACTCGTAGCGGTTTGGTCGTAGGCGAGGCAAGCTTGGCAAGGCGACCGGAACAGGCGGATCCATCGATTCGTCGATGCAGGTCAACGGAGCCAGGCGCGGGCTCGACAAGCCCAAGACGCTACGAGTAACGGTAGTGCGCTCTAGTGCCGCTACTTGTCGCGCGGCGCCTTGCCCGCTGCACCGGCGCTGGTCAACGACCGGTGCGGCCCGCCGAGCGGCGGCGCGTGGCCGGTGAGCGGGACGCCCCAGTAGCGGGCGATGCACTCCGCCGCGGCGGCTTTGCCCGCAAGCTCGGCGACCGAGTCGACACTGAACCGCTGGTAAACGCTCCGCCGCCACGTTTCGATCGTGCGGATGCTCACCCCGTAGTCGTTGGCGAGCTGCTTGTTGAGCTTGCCCGCGCAGATGCCAAGCAAGACGCGTGACTCCTTGGCGTTGAGCCGCCCGCACGCTTGTTGGTACGACTCGAGTCGCACGCGGTCCATGAAGAGCTCCTCGGCGCTGGCTGCGGCGGTGTTCAGCGCGTCGGCCAAGGCCGCTGGCGATCTCAGGTCCGCCAGGACGACCCGCTTGAGGAACCTCAAGCCGCTGTGATCCACACCGCCCGCATGGACGAGCAGCGAGAGGGAGCAAAGGCTCGTGAGTTCCGAAACCAGGATCTGGTCGAGCAACTCTTGCGAAGAAGTCGCGACGCAGATCGGCGTCGACGGCGGCTTGCTTAACGCGGCGATGGCCTCGCCCGGCGTGGTGAAGTCGCCGTCGGGCCGCAGCTCGGCCGAAGCCGCGAGCGCCGCGGCAGCCGGCTTATCGAGGCAAGCGGTGTAAAACACGACCGCTTGCGAGGACCCCGTCGCAAACGCCATCGTCGGCATGCCCCCCGTCTTGTTGACAGGCGCCAGCGTCCGCCCATCAAGTGGCACGCAATGTAGCGATAACGGGTAGTCGTTCCTAGCGATATCCAACGCTTTGCGGACATGCGCGACCGTTGAAGGCAACGCCAACGCGTCGCGGACGCAAACGACCGACTCTGCTTTACTCGCTGTCCACTTCGGCGCCGCCTTTGGGGAGCATCGATAGCCGATAGGAGAATGCCCCCAGCAGGCGACCGCGTGACACCTGGTGGCAGCCAAGGCATTGCTTCGCCGCGCGGATCGCGCCGAGCATCCGCACACCGCCGGTATCGTCCTCGAGATACTCCAGGTCGCTTGATGTTAAGAGCTTGGCGAGCGTCGCCGCTTCGAACGCGTCGAGCGGGCGGGTGGGGGCGCCGGCGAGTTGGTTCATGCTCGGGTTGCCCGGTAGCATGTACACAACCGGCTCGGGGTGGTTGAGCAAGCCGACCAACTCCAGCCGCTCGACGCGCCAGCGCGCCGCTTCCGCGAAGCGGACTTCGTTCAATTCGTACCCCCGCTGCCGGCGGACACCGTGCGGCGTGAAGCCGGCCGCCTCGCCCGGTCCGGCGACGTAGCCGAAAGCGTCCGGGTGAAAGAACCGAGCGGTAAGTTCGAGCTGCGCGGGCTCAAGGTCCAGCCCGTCGTCGGCTTGCAGCGTCAACGGTTCGGTGTCGAGCGGCTTGGCGGCGAAGTACTCGTCGTGCAAATAGATGCTTGGCATCCTTACCAGGCCGAACCCGGTGGCGGCGGTGAACTGGCGGGCGGCGCGGGTGTGCAGCCGGCGGAGGCTGTCCGCGCGTCGGCCGTAGCGGAGCCGGTCTTCCGACCACGCCTCGAGTTGCGAGAGGTTCTCTTCGATGGCCGGGGCCAGGGCGACCGGCGCCGCTGTGTCGGGGACATCGGGCAGCCGGTCGGCGAGCGACACCACCGGGTACTGCGCCCGCACGGCGTCGAACCGCTCGGTCCGCCGGCGGGCGTCCGTCAGCGCCACGGCGTACACCGCGACCATCACCGCCAAGCAAGCCGCCAGCCGCAGCGTCACCCGCTGCCGGATCGGGTGGGTCAGCAAGACGATCAGCAGCGTCGCGAACCCCTGCAGCAGAGCGGGCGGGGCGACAACCCCCGCGAAGCTCACCAGGCACGCCGCCGCCGGCCACGCGGTGGTTCGCGTGCACACGCCGAACGAAACGAACGCCAGCAGCACGGACGAGACGACCAGCGCCGTGACGTACATGCCGCCGAGCCACGGGATCGGCCCGAGGAAAAAGCCGCCGGCGGCCATCACGGCCAGGAGCGTGCGGAGTGAGAACCGCCCGATCGGCGTTGGTTGGTCGTCGGTGGGCATGGGGGAGCAGCCTACTGCGTGGCGAGGGCGGTTGTCGAGAAACGAATCGCCGCCCCGCCCGGCCGCTATTGCCGCCCGCGGCTCCCGCGTTGCGGACGCCGGGCGGTTACGCCTTGGCGTCGGTCGGCTTGTCGCCGCGCTCGCCGGCCTCGACCTCGTCGAAGTCCTTCCAGGTCATCGCGCGGCGGAGCGGCTCGATCCGCAGGGCGACGTCGCCGTCTTTGAAGACGCGGACCGTGCCGCTCGATTCGCTCACGGCGATCGCGACCGCGTTCGTCGCGGCGCTCACCTGAGCGGCCGCCCAGTGGCGGGCGCCCAATCCCTTGCTGAGCGAGATGTCGTCCTTCGACGGCGCCGCGACGTGCTGCGACGCGGCGACCACCGTGCCGCTGGACGAGACGACGAACGCCCCGTCCATCAGGGCGATCTCCTTCACCCCCTCACGCACCTTCGCGTCGGAGAGCCGGCGCTCGGCGGCGGGGTAGCCCTTCATCGGGTCGAAGGTCATCGTCTTGCAGTGGTCGAGCACCTTGCGGTGATCGCCGACCACGAACAGCGTGCCGACCCGCTTCCCCTCGCGGCCCTCTCGGCCGATGGCGACCGCGAGGTCGACCACCAGCCGCAGCGTGTCGACCGGCACCTTGGCGCCGAGCTGCCGCAGGTCGCGGACGGTCAGGCGGCCGAGGTGCTCGTCCAGGCGGATGAGGCTCAGCGAGTCGATCACCCCCGCCTCGAAGCTGCTGTACGCGGCGACTACCGACGCCCCCGGCGCGACGTGCTCCTCGGCGACCGCGTCGAGCAGCGCCTCGGTGAGCCGCTCGTACACCGGCTGGTCGGGCATGCCGAGGACAATGGTGTCGAAGTCGCCCTCCTCGGCTCCGGCCAACACCTCTTCGCTGTCGGCCGCTAGCAGCAGCGTGTGCTTGCCGAGCGAGTCGCTCAGCCGCTTCCACTCGGTCGGCCGCTCCATCAAGAAAAGGATGGTCTCCGCGCCGTGCAGGTCGGCCATCTTGGCGGCCATGTTGCAGAACGCGAGGAGCTGGTCGCTGAGTTTCCGGGGGGAGGCCATCCGGGGCGCTGGGTCTTCGTGGCGGCGGCGGAGCGGTGTCGGGGGCGAGGTGTCGGGGGCGAGGTGTCGGGGGCGAGGTGTCGGGGGCGAGGTGGCGGTGGCGAGGTGTCGGGGGCGAGGTGGCGGTGGCGAGGTGTCGGGGGCGAGGTGGCGGTGGCGAGGTGGCGGTGGCGACCGACAACGCTGCCCTAGGGCGTCGCACAGCGTGCCCGCCTAATCTACTGGACGCCCGCGCCGGCGCACAAGCCAAGACCGGCGCCGCGGCTAGCGGGAACGCCGCGCCCGCGTGCTGCCGATGCCGAAGAGGGACCGCAGACCACCGGGCGACGCCGCTTCGTCGCGGGCCTCCTCGGCCGCCTCGGCAGAGAGGTACGTGCCGTACACGCGGCTGTTGATGTTCTGGTAACTCAGCTTTGTCGCGGGGTTCGACTTTGCCGAGCCCGACTTCGACGACCCGGCGCCGCGGCCCGCTCCGTTAGCGCCGGCGGCCGCCCGGTTGTCGTGCGGCTGGAAGACCCGCTCGTCGTACAGCATCAGCGCGTGCAGGGCGTGCGACAGCGGCCCGATCTCCCACGCGTTGTCGGTGTTCGAGGCGAGCAGGCTCGTCAAGTAGTTGACCGCGCGGACGGTGCGCGACTCGGTCAGACGCTCCTCGGGCAGCGAGTAGAGGAGCCATTCCAGCAGGTGCCCGGTGGTGCGGGCCCGCCGGTTGATGTCTTCCTCGGCGCCGGGGCCTCGGAACCACTCGGTGCTCAGGCTGCCGTCGCGGTTCTGCAGGCGGAAAGCGTAGGCCTGTTGCTGCTCGGTGAAGCGGAGCGCCTCGAGGTACTCGCCGCTGAGCGACTGACCTCGGGCGTCGCGGAGCCGGGCGGCGAGCGCGATGCCGCTGAGCCGGTGGGTGCCGCCGCACGGGGCGCCGCGGATCTTGGAGTTGCGCTCGATCTCGATGAGCCGCGGGAAGCTCCACTCCTGGCCGTCGTCGGAGACCCACGTCTCGTCGAGGTCGAGGTAGTGGGCCAGGCCGAGCAGCTTGAAGGTCAGTTCGATGTCGTCGTAGCAGGTCCGCTTCTCGTACTCGATCAGGTCGTGGATTGTGAACTCTTTGTCCGCGATCCGCACCGGGTAGTCGGGGCTGACGTTGCACTGGGCGAGCATCGCCAAGAACTGGCCGCGGTGCCCCTGCACGCCGTAGGCGACGTCGGCGTCGATCTGACCCTCGGGCGTGAGGTGCATCAGCCGCTTCCGCTTGCACGGCTTGTTGAAGCAGAGGTAGCCGATCGCCGTGACCGGCTTCGACCGGGCGGTCGTGTCCAGGATGCGGCTGTGCAGGCCGTACGCCAGCATGCCGTGCATGACCTCCCAGGGGTCGTGGTCGCGGTTGTTCAGCGGCCGGCGGTAGTAGTAGGCGAGCACCGAACGCAGCCGCCGACGCAGGTACTGCTGCGACCGCGTGAGCGGCTTGGCGGGGGCGCCGGCCGGCTTCATGACACCGGCGATGCCGATCGCTGGCGCCGGCAATCGGACGGGTTCGTCGGCTTCGCGCTGCGGCTCCTGGGCTTGGTTTTCAGGGGACTCGTCGTCCGCGTCTTGGCGGGGCGTAGCCGTGCCGGACCGAAGCGGGGCCGTGTCGGGCGGGTCGAGCCGCTTCGGCTCCGGGGCCGGCGTGTCCCGCAACGGACGGGCTGCAACGCGCGTTGGTTCCTCCGCCTCTTTCGTCTCGGGCGCCGCGTCCCCCGAAGGCTTTGGCGCCGTGTTGAGGGGCGCCTTGGGCGGCGTTGCGACCGGAGTGCCGCTCTTCTCAGCGGCGTCTTCGGGCGAATCGGCGTTGGGTGGCGTTGGAGCCGGTTCTGCGTCGCTTAGCTTGCCGCTTGAGTCTTTTTCACCAGCTCCCAGACGCTTGGGTTTCTCCGCGACCCGCGGCGCGTCTGGCTTTGCCTCCGTCGTTTGTGGGAGCGGTGCGGGTTTGGCGGGAGCAGGTGTGTCGTCCGCCAGGCTCTTCTGCTCGACGGCCTGCCAGTCGGGTTCTGCCTCCAAGGCGGGGAACGGCGCCGGTTCGCGTACCGGACCCCCGGCCGACTGCTCCACGCGCCCCGACTCGCTTGGCCGCGGCGCCGTCTGGCTGGGGGAGGCAGGTTCGGGGTTGGCTGGCGGCGCGGCCCGCTTCGATGCCAAAGTCTTAGGCGCTAACGCCCTGGGCGACAAAGTCTTCGGGGCCGGTGTTGTTGATGCCGACGCTCGCGGTTCCCGGGGCGATGTCTTCGCGGCAGCGGGCATCCCCGCCGCGTCCTCGGGCGGCGAAGACGGCACCGATCGGCCGGGCAGCGCGAACGCTTCGGCGATGTCGCGGATCGGTTTCGCGGGGGAAGCGGGCGCAGCGTCCCCCGGCTGCTCGATCCGCTTGGCGCCGCCCGGCTGGCTCGCCACGGTTGGACGCTTCCCCGGGCCGGCGGCCTGCGGCTTTGTTGCCGACGGTTTCTTGCCGGCAGGCGAAGGCTTGTTGGGGACGACGAACCCGTCGAGCGCTTTTGGCGGCAAGAGTGGCCGGACGTCGGCCCGGCCGGTGCCGAGGACCGAACCCTCGCCCGGCGGCTTCGGTTCGGCGATCGCCCAACCGCTGTCGAACATCGGGACCGACCCGGCGTCGCGGCTGTTGGTGACGCTGGTATCGGCGCCGGGCGCTTCGGTGCTGGCCGCCTCGGCCGAGGCGACCCCCGCCGAAGCCGTCAGCGCGAGCAGCACAACGCCGCTGACCCATCGCAAGGCGCGGTCGCCCCGCTGCGCGCTGTGAAGCCGCCTGATCGCGCGTCGTGCCAGCCGCATGGGCGCCCAATCCTTCGATGACCCGCGTCTCTGCTCGTGGACGCGCGTCGCCCGCGCATCTCCCCCCAACACCCAAGCTCCACCAAGTTGCTGCTAGCGTGACCGCCGGCGCGAGTGCTTGGACACGGGGCGTGGGATGAAGGTGGTATCGGAGACCACCGGCATGGAAGTAAAGCGAATGCGTCGCTTTGTGGCCGTCGTGGCTGGCGGAAGAGTGCGCCATAAGAAGACGCGGCGGCGGCCACAGCGACTAGAAGGGCGAGAGCCGCTGCAGGAAGCTCGACTGGTTGCCCGGCCGGGGGCGTGTGGCGATCGAGGTGGCGGCCGCTTCGTCGCCGCGGGCGTAGGCGAGGTAAGCCTCGACGTTGCCGCCGAAGTCTTTGCCGGTGGCGGCGCGCATCGCCTGGACGCCGGCGAACTGCATGGCGGGGTCGCTGTCTTCGAGCGAGGCGACCAACGCCTGAACCGCCTCGGGCGCCCGGAGTTCGCCGAGCGCTTTGGTCGCCGCGATGCGGACATCGAAGCTCTCGTCGCTCTTGGCGACTCGGGCAAGCTCCGCTGCCGAGGACGCCTGACCCCGCTGGCCCAGCGCCCGGCAGCACTGCTGGCGGACGCCGGCGTCCGGGTCGGCCAGCCCCGCTGTCAGCACCTGGTCCGCGAGCGGCTGCGGGAATTGAGCGATCGAGGCGACCAGCGCCTCGCGCACCAGCGGGTCGGTCTCGGTTTGAATCTCGCGCGCCAGGTCGTTCAGGAGCGTTTGCTGCTGCTCGGCTGCGGCGCCGCGGGCGCTGTCGGCCACGGCTTCCGCCTTCGCGATCCGCTGATCGGGCGTCACGAACGACGTGCGGTCCTTCTTAGCAAACAGCGGCGCGATGGGCCCGGACTGGCAGCCCACCAGCAGGGCGCCGGCGATCAGGCAGACCGGGGTCAACGTCGAGGCCAGCTTTAGCGGAAGGCAGCGGTTCATAAGGCGGCGTGGCCCGGTTGTGACGGTGTCGATCGACGAACGCCCCGGGCGCATGCAACGCCCCAAGCAGCGGGACCGTAGCAAAAGCCCCAACGCGTCGCCACACCGACTCCGCGGCAGCGGGGACATCCTCGAACCCACCTGACGATGGCTTCCCAGGGTGTGTCGCCTAGCCGGACCGCCACCCGATCCACTTCCAGGGCGTTGCCGCGCGAAACCGGGCGGTTTGGACAGCCCCCAAGATTTCCCCCGCCGGGGCGAATACGCTGTCATGACTGAATATGCTGACAGGATCACGCCCCCATCGACCCGCGGAAGCGAATCGCCCGTGCGTGGCGGCAGCGAGCACGCCCGCCAGCCAACGGCCGCCCCTGCGGCGACACGACCGCCGAGCGACCGGCATCGGGCGGCCGTCGAGCGGCTGCTAGCGGCCCGCCGGAAAGCAGACGGCCTGCCGGCCTCGGCAGCCGTCGGGCGGGTGCCGAACCACCGACCCGCAGCACGGCGACGGTGGGCAGGAAAACGAACCATGAACGAGCCGAACGCCAACACCGCGAGGAGCCTGCTTGCGGCGATCGTCGAGTGGCTGCCGGGGTTCGGCGGGTACGACGCGGTCGACGAGCGCGCCCGGGCCGACGCCGAGCAGCGGGCGTGGCTCGCCGAGCGGCTCGAGCGGGGAAAGCAGGGCCTCGAACGTTACCTCCGCGTGTTGGCCGATTCGGTGCAGCTCGACGCCGTGGGGCAAGCGGACCGGCTCCGCCGAGAAACCGATCAGCTCAGCAACCGCATCCGCGGCGCCATGCGTGGTGGCGGCGGGCTGCTGGGTGGCGGCCCGGTCGACGCCGCGCGGCTTGAGCGTGTCTACGAGCACGACCTGGCGTTGATTGAGCAGGTCGCCGCCACGGCGGACCTGATGGAGTCGCTCGGCGGGTCGCCCTCCGACGCCGCGGAACGGCTTGATCGACTCGCCTCGCAACTGCAGGTCCTCGCGGGCGTCCCAGGCTTCGCTGAGGCCCCGC
>JBCCZD010000059.1:0-17643 GCA_039188275.1 Planctomycetota bacterium | reverse complement strand
TCGTGATCGGAGCCCCTTACGAGCGGGGCGGCGCGAATGTAAGCGGTGCGGCGGTTATCGTCTTTGGCGACGACACGGTCGGGTCCACCGGGGTTGTTGGACGCTGCCGCCCGGCTTTTGTCGTAATAACTTGTGGGGGGCGTCTTCCATGACGTCGTCGCGCTCGATGTAGACCTCGGCGCCGAGCGCGACGGACCGCTGGCCGAGGCCGGGGTTTTGCGGGTGGTTGTCAAGTTGGCAGGTCTTCGCGACACCGCCATTGTCGGCGCCCGGGCTTAGCACCACCTTCAGCGGCCGCAACACCGCCATCCGCCTAGGGGCGGTCTCGTTCAGGTGCTCACGGACGGCGTCCTCAAGCCACAGCATGTCGATCGTGCTGTCGACCTTCGTGACGCCGATCCGTTCGCAGAACGCGCGGAGCGCCTCGGCGGTGTAGCCGCGTCGGCGGAGTCCGCGGAGGGTGGGCATGCGCGGGTCGTCCCAGCCCGCGACGTGCCCCTCGGTGACGAGCCGCAGCAGCTTCCGTTTGCTCATGACCGTGTAGGTCAGGTTCAACCTTGCAAACTCGTACTGCCGGGGCCGCGAGGGGAGCAGGTCGAGGTCGGCGAGGCGGTCGCAGAACCAGTCGTACAGCGGCCGGTGGTTCTCGAATTCGAGCGTGCAGATCGAGTGCGTGATGCCCTCGATTGCGTCCTCTTGGCCGTGCGCCCAATCGTACGACGGGTAGACGCACCACCGGTCGCCGGCGCGTTGGTGGTGGGCGTGCTTGATCCGGTACATCACCGGGTCGCGTAGGTTGATGTTGGGCGACGACATATCGATCTTCGCCCGCAGGGTCTTCTCGCCGTCACCGAACGCGCCGGCGGTCATCTGCTTGAAGAGGTCGAGGTTTTCGCCAACGCCCCGCCCGCGGAACGGGCTCTCCGTGCCGGGTTCGGTCAGCGTGCCGCGGTGGTGGCGCATCTGTTCGCCGTCGAGGTCGCAGACAAAGGCGTGCCCCGCCTTGATCAGTTCGACCGCCCAGCGGTGCAGCCGCTCGAAGTAGTCGCTGGCGTAGAACAGCCGGTCGTCGAACTCGGCGCCGAGCCAGCGGACGTCGTCGATGATGGCGTCGACATACTCTTGCTCTTCCCTAGTGGGGTTCGTGTCGTCGAACCGCAGGTTGAACCGGCCGCCGAACTCGCTCGCCAGGCCCGCGTTGAGGCAGATGCTCTTGGCGTGGCCGATGTGGAGGTAGCCGTTCGGCTCCGGCGGGAACCGCGTGTGGATGTCGGCCGCGGCGTACTTGCCCGACGCCAGGTCGGCGTCGATGACCTGTTGGAGAAAGTTGCGCGAGGCGGGCTTGTCGGTCGATTCGTCGGGCGCCCCGTCAGCGGCGGCGTCTTCCTTGGCCATGGGCAAACCTGCGCAGGGTCCTTCGATAGGCTTCACGTGATACTTGGCAGCGGTAGACAGCCTACCGTAGCAAATGACCCGCCGCCGGTTGAGTCCAGCACGCCCCGCGATCCCTGGCCGCGCAACGGTCAAGGCGGCAACGCCGCGAGGCCACTAGTTCCCCCCGGCGTGAGAGAAACGATTCGGAATCGGTCGATTCTCGCAGATTTCGGCGCCCTTCGGGACGGTGAAATGCGACTAGGTAGGTGCTGGCACGTTCGGAGCGTAGCCGGCCAACGCCGCGGGAGCCACGCAGGCGGGCGGTACCGGTGAGTTGGAATCGGTGCCGGTTGCTGCGATAATATTTGCGGCCGAAGCCCCCGAACGCTTAGCCCCTTGGCCCGAACGCCGTCGAAACCTCCTGCCCGCCACGGGCGCCCCCCGCAAAGAGAGAGAATGATGCCCCGCCTCGCCGCTTGCCTTGCTGTTGCCGCCGCGTTGTTGGCCGGCGCCGCCTCCGCCGACGCCCAGTACGTGACCTATTACTCGCCGGTCGTGGCGCCGGCGCCCGTTGTGGTGGCGCCGCCGGTCTACACCGTCGCCCGCCCGGTCTACGCGCCCCCGGTCTACGCGGTCGCGCGGCCGGTGGTGACGACGGTCGCCAGCCCGGTGGTGACCACCGTCGCTCGCCCGGTCTACGCCACCACGGCGTACGCCCCGACGCCCGTCGTCCGCACACGGTTTCGACCACTCCTGGGCGGCGCCGTCTCACGCGTCCGCTATCGCTACACGCCGGTAACGGTCTACGGCTACTAGAGGTCCAGACAAACGGACGCCGACGGGCTAACGCCGCTCACCGCCTCGGCGGGGACCTCTTATCGAGGTTCCCGCCGTTTTTTGTATGCGGCTGACGAATGGCAAGAACGGCCGGCCGCGTGCGAAGTACCGACCAGCCGCCGCGCTTGCGGTTGTCGGCGAGACAAGCCAGAATGCGACCGCCCGACGCCCTTAGCTCCCGTGAGACTTCGATGATCGTAACCAACACCGAGACGATCCCCGGCTGCCGCATCACCGCCGTGAAGGGCTTGGTGCAGGGCAACACGGTCCGCGCCAAGCACGCGGGGCGGGACATCGCCGCGTCTTTCAAGAACTTCGTCGGTGGCGAGCTGAAGGGCTACACCGAGCTGCTAACCGAGTCCCGCCGGCAGGCGTTCGAGCGGATGATGGCCCAGGCCCAGCAGCTTGGCGCCAACGCGATCTTGAACGTCCGCTTCACGACTAGCGCCGTCACCGCCGGCGCGGCGGAGCTTTACGCGTACGGAACGGCCGTGGTGGTCGAAGGCCCGGCCGCGCAGACGACCGCCTGAACGAGTCGCCCGCCCGACGCCGATAAAGAAGGACGGCACGCGTGGAAGTTCTTATCCAAATCGGATTCGTGCTGTTCTTTCTAACGCTGGGTTTCTTCGCCGGCGGATTTAACGAACGCCGGCACTTCAAGCGGCTGGAAGAGCGCGAGGCGGCCAACAAGGGCTTCATCGTTACCCAGCTCAAGACCTTCCCCGGCGGGGCGTCCGACGCTCGGCCGCCGCAGGTCTTCATGGCCGAGGCGGTCATCGCCAGCGACTACCTCAAGACGTTCCTCGCCGGCATCCGCAAGTTCTTCGGCGGCGAGATGGGCAGCTACCAGTCGCTGCTCGAGCGGTCCCGCCGCGAGGCGTTGCTGCGCATCATCGAGCAGGCGACGGCCGCCGGCTACGACACGGCGTGCAACCTGCGGTACGAGACGGCGGACATCGGCGGGTCGACCAACCCGCAGAAGTTCACCGTCACGGTCGCCGTGATCGCGACCGCCACCGCGTACTGCCGCAAGCAAGCCGGCTGATGGGCGCCCGCCGGACGGACGACGACACGCCTCAACCCGGCCCGCGTGAGCCGGCGACCGGCGAGCCGGTTAACCCGTTCGCCCCAGAAACGCCTTACGAGCAGGGCCCCGAGCCTCCGCCGCTGGGCACGACGCGCCCGAGCGCCGACCCGTCGGTCGACCAGGAGCCGCACCTGCGCGGCGGGCCAATCCCGGTGACGACGAACCCGCTGGCCGACCGTGCGGAACTCGACGCCGATCGTCAATGGGCGGCCGACGCCGACCTCTCTGAAGCCGATCACATCGAGCACACCGTCTGGGACGAACCGGCGTTGTCGGTCGGCCTGACGGGGCCACCGCCCGACGACCAGCCGACGTACGCCCGGTGGCTGGAGAAGCAGATCGCCGCCACTAGCGACGCCGATAGCTGGCGGACGACGCTGCTGGTCGCCCTGGCGGCCGGCCCGTGGGGGATCGCCGGCGCGTTGGCCTCGCAGCTAAGCGCCGGCGGCGGCATCGGCTTCAGCGGCGTCATGGCGGCGGTGGTGCTCGCCCCGGTGACCGAGGAGATCACCAAGATAGCCGCGGCGCTGTGGGTGGTTGAGAAGCGGCCCTTCCGCTTCAAGTCTCCTGTGCAAGTCATGCTGTGCGCCGCGGTGGGCGGGCTGGCGTTCGCGACAATCGAGAACCTGCTCTACCTAGGCGTCTACAACCCGGTCGGCGGCGCCGGCTACGCCGCGTGGCGGTGGGTCGTGTGCACGGCGTTGCACGTCACGTGCTCGACGATCGCCGGCGTCGGGCTGCTGGCGATTTGGCGGGCATCGATCGCCCAGCGGCGGCGGCCCGAGCTGGCGCTCGGCATGCCCCTGTTCGCGGCGGCGATGGTCTTGCACGGCTTGTACAACGCCACGGCGACGCTCGCCGAGGCGAGCGGCGTCTTGTCGTTCTAGGCTGGCAGCCGCGTGTCGCGGCCCGCGTTGTCGAAGAGGGGCATGCACGCCGCCGGCGTTAGCCTTCGCCCGCGGCGACGAGTTCGCCCCAGTCGCCCGAGAATCGGGCGTCGCACTTGGGGCACTTCACTCGCTTGCCAAGGAACTTGGTCGGCACGTCTTTTGAGTGCCCGCACTCGGGGCACGTCAGGTGGACCTCAAGCAGCCCCTCGTCGATCGACTCGAACGCCGCCGCCGGGACGCGTGTGAACTCGATGTCCGCGTCGGTGAGCGTCACGAGTTCTTGCTGGTCAATATCGGGGTCGTCCGCCAGGCGGTTGGCCATCCGCCGGACGGCGTGTTCGAACAAGTTACGCGCGGCCCTGCCGTTGCCGAAGTGCCGGTCACGGTGGCGGTAGGCCCAATCGAAGCCGACCAGCACCTTCAGCCGGGCCGCGGGGGCGATCTCGTAGCGGTTCTTCCGGCACATCAACCCGAAGATCTCCGCAAGCTGCAGCGGCTTGTAGTCGACGAACGCCAGCCGCCGATTGAACCGCGACGACAGCCCCGGGTTGCTACGCAGCAACGCCTGCATCTCGTCCGGGTAGCCGGCGAGGATCACGACCAGCCGGTCGCGGTCGTCCTCGGCCCGCTTGAGCAACGCCTGAGCCGCCTCGCGGCCGTAAGGGTCTTCTGACCGCTCGGCAACCAAGCTGTACGCCTCGTCGATGAAGAGCATGCCGTCGAGGGCGCTGTCGACGCACTTGTTGGTCTTCGGGCCGGTCTGGCCCGCGTACTCGGCGACCAGGCCGGAGCGGTCGGTCTCGACAAGATGGCCCTTGGCGAGCACGCCGAGCGCCTTGAAGACCTTGCCGACGATCCGGGCGACCGTCGTCTTGCCGGTGCCCGGGTTGCCGGTGAACACCATGTGCAGGCTGATGTCGGTCCCCGGCAGCCCGGCCGCCTCGCGTTTCTGCTGCAAGCGGAGGAAGTTGGCGAGCGAGCGGACCTCGTGCTTGATCCCGCCCAGGCCGATCAACGCGTCGAGTTCGGCGAGCGCCTCGTCGACGCTCAGCTCCGGCTCCGCAGACTCGGGCGCGGGGCGCCTCTTCTCCCGTTCGCTCGGCGGCGTATCGGCGCCGTTCGGGTCTGTTTCCCGTGCGGTGGGCGGCTCCGTGGCCGACCAGAACGCGGCGGCCTTGTCGTCGTTCGGTTGATCGCTCAACGGCTCGTCGCCGCGGCGCCCATCGTCGTCGAGCGGGGCCTCGCGCAAGTGGCTGGCGATCTCATCCTCGATCATCTTGAGCATCCGCCGCTCTTGCCCGTTCAGGTCACCGTCGCAGCGGGCGACGAGGTTCGCCAAGCGGCTGACGATCGTCTCAACCCGACTGGTGCGCTCTCGGAGCGGCGGGAGCCGATCAAACGGCCGCACCAGCGCGTACCACTTCAGCTCCGCGGAGTCTTCCGTCGCCCGCTTCATCGCCTGCTTGAGCTGGTCGCCGCTGAGCCACTGCCCCCACAGGTGGTGGCACAGCACCTCGCCGAGGAAACGCTCCGGCTTGCTCCACTCGCGGTCGGCTTGGCAAACCGACAAATAGACTTTCAGGGCGAGAGCCTTGTGCAGGTCGTCCATCAGCTGGACGTAGTCGGCCTGGTCCGACGGCAGCAACTCGCGGTGGTCGCGGACGATCAGCTCCCCGCTCGATACATACAGCTTCCGGCACTCGCGGAGGGTGCGGCTGAAGAGCGACGGGCGGCTCGGGTATCCAGACATGCAAGGCATTATGCCTGCGGGTCGACCGGCGGGGGAAGGCGGCGGCCGAGCCCGACCCTCCGAGGCCCCCCGGGCCCGTCGGACCAAGCCCCGCTCAGACGAGGCCGCGCCGCACCGCCCAGACAGCCGCCTGCGTCCGGTCGTTGGCGCCGACCTTTCGGAGGATGTGCTGGACGTGTTCCTTCACCGTTTCGTAACTGATGCCCAAAGCTTGGGCGATTTCTTTGTTCGTCAGCCCAAACGCCAGCTGCTTAAGGACCTCGTTCTCGCGGCGGGTGAGCGGCGCCTCGATATCGTCTTCAACGCGTGGCGCCGCGAGCGCCCCCGTCAGCCGGCGGACCTCGTCACGCGACCAGCAGGTCTGGCCCGCGGCGGTGGTGCGCATCGCGGACAACAGCTCGCCGCGCGAGACGCTCTTGAGCAAGAACCCCGAGGCCCCCAGCGCCATCGCGCGGGCGACGTACGTCGGGTTCTCGTAGCCGCTGTAGACCAGGGCGGGCGCCGAGACACCGGCCTTGCGTAAGCGGCCGAGGCACTCCAGCCCATCGGGCCCGGGCAGCCGGACATCCATCAGCAGCAACTGCGGCTCGGCCCGCGGCGCTCGTTCAACCGCCTCGATGGCGTTCAGGGCTTCACCAACGATCACAAACTCCGAGTCGTCAACGAACGCGCGGACCCCCGCAAGGACGACCGGGTGGTCTTCAACAAGGAACAACCGTATTTCCATCGCGGTTCAGCAGGGTTTTGGTCGGCCCGCGCCCCGAACAGCTCCGGGGGCGATCGCCGTCGAGGCGGTCATTTCACAACGCGTCGGCTTTCGCCGCGCCGGCTTGCGCTTGGCTCGCCTTTCCTACTGCCCGCGGCGCAAGTTAGTTCGACTCTAGCACTTCAAGGGGGGCCGTTACAGCGAGGTTGCCAACACAACGGCAAGGGAAAAAGCCTCGCCAAGGCCGCCAACCGTAGCGCGGTTTACGGAATCGCGGCGATGCCGCATACTCGGTCCCCACAGGCAACCGCAACGCTCCGCCGGCAGCGCCATCGGAGCGAGACAATAGAGTTGGGCCTCCCGACCACGCCCCACGGCGCGGGAGACCCACGCCGGGGATTCCGATGCCTCGATTGTCGATGAACGAACTAACGACCTACCGCTGGTCGTTTGATGAGGACGTTCACCACTACCAGCGGGCGGGCTACGCCGCGCTCGGCGTCTGGCGCCGGAAGCTGCAAGACTACGGCGAGGAGCGCGCGGCGGAGATGCTCGCCGAGACGGGGCTCGACGTCTCGAACCTGTTGTGGGCGGGCGGGTTCACGGGAATCGACGGTCGGTCGCTCTACGACTGCGAGGCGGACGCCCGCCGGGCGATCGAGACCGCCGCGATGCTCGGCGCCGGCTGCCTGGTCATCTACACCGGCGGTCGCAACAACCACACCGCCCGGCACGCTTCGCGGCTGGTGCGGGGCGTGCTCGACCGCCTAGTCCCGGTGGCGGAAGACCACGACGTGACGCTCGCGATCGAGCCGATGCACCCCGCCTGCGGCGGCGAATGGACCCTGCTGTCCAGCCTGGAGGAGACACTCGACCTGCTCTGTGAGGTCGGCAGCCGCCACTTAAAGCTAGTCTACGACACGTACCACTTCCCGATGATTGGCGACCCGGCCCACGGCGGCGGCCCCTCGCGGTCGGAGGGGCTCAGCTTGCTTAGGGAACTCGCGCCGTCGATCGCCGTCGTTCACCTGGGCGACAGCCGCTTGCCGCACAGCATCGACCAAGAGCGTTGCCCGCTGGGCGAGGGCAGGGCGCCGCTCGCGGAAATCATCGCTGCGCTGTTGGACGGCGGCTACGACGGCGACTTCGACGTCGAACTGATGGGCGACGCGGTCGCCCCGTCCGACTACGGGGTGCTGCTAGAGCAGTCGCAGCGTTTCTTCCGCGACGCGTTGACCGCCGCCACGACGCCGCGCTAGCTCGGCGGCGGATGCGCTGAACCCGTGGCGGGCTGACCGTATCCGAAACCGCGGCCCCGCGCCGCGCTGGCGTAGCGAAACCCTCCGGTCGATCGCCGTGCCCGAGCCGCTTGTCATTAACCGTCAGATCACGATCCCCGGCGGTGAGCTGCGCTTTAGCTACGCCCGCAGTTCCGGCCCGGGCGGGCAAAACGTCAACAAGCTCAACACCAAAGCGCGGCTCCACTGGCGGCTGAGCGAGAGCCAATCCCTGCCGGCGGCCGTTGCGGCTCGGCTCCGCGAACGGTTTGGCACGCGTGTCAACGACGCGGGCGAATTCGTGGTCGTAAGCGAGCGACACCGCGAGCAGGCGCGCAACGCGCGCGACTGCCTGGAGAAGCTGCGGGCGATGATCCTCTCGGTCGCCACCCCGCCGGCAGTCCGCAAGAAGTCGCGACCAACAAGGGGCTCAATCGAGGCTCGCCTCGAGTCGAAACGACGCAACGCCCAACGCAAACGAAACCGCCGGCCCCCTCGTCTCGATTGAACGACGCCAAGGCGGCAAACTCAAAGCGAGCGTCGGGCCGAGCCGTGAACCAGCGGACGCTACGCATCGCCGAAGCCACGCGAGGCGTCGCCAAACAACGGGGGATGGGCAATCTAGCGACACACCACGCCGATTGCCTTGAAAAAATCCCCAAGCCACAAACCTATCGAGGGCTCCGGTTTGCGGCGAGTTGGCAGCTACTAGCGATCGCAACGCGTGAGTTTTTCTTGGACATCGCCCCGGCCGGCATTACATTACCGGAATCGTACTGGCTGCACGGGAGGTAGCGGCCACAACGACCTTATCACTCGACGGTAGTGCATCAGCCGCTAGTCGATTGCTGATCTGCTGCTACTAGCCATGCTTCGGTGACGACCAGCGGGCCGGGCAGTCTTACTTGCTGCCGGCGGTCCTTTACGGTTCGGGACGGCAGTCGGTTTGAAAGAAGCCCTGTTCGCGTAGCTTCGGCCGCGCGACCGGCGCTCAGCGGATTGTAGCGCTCGACCAAAGGGCCCAGCGCCCTCGGCCGGGCCCGATGTAACCGCGGCGTTTTTGTCGCACTCCGGCGGCGGTGTAACCGCTGCCGCTGTTGCATCTTTGACGGCCCGTCGGTTCTATACTTCGAAGGGAGGGAACGAAGATGATCGCCACCAGCCCCGAGTCCACAAGCGTTAGCTGGGTCGAGCACCAGACCCTAGAGCACATCAAGGGCGCCCTCCGTGTGACCGTTGATTGGCGTGCCCCGGCGGTCAGCCAGGCACGCAAGAAGTCGAGTATCCGATTCGCCCTGCAGTCGTTCTGCCGGCACCTCGAGCGGTTGATGAGGATTGAGGAAGAGGGGGGCTACATGGCCGTGGTCGCGGACCAAAACCCGTGCCTGTCGCACCAGATACGACGGCTCGCCGGCGACCACGACCGATTCCGGGCCCGCGTCGCGGAGCTCACACCCCGGCTCGAGGAGGTCGCCGAGTGGCAGGACGACGATTTCGACGGCATCTGCGAAGACATTAAGCGGTTCCTGGACGAGGTCGACCGCCACGACTTCGCCGAGGTCGAGCTCCTGCAAGAAACGCTGACCCTCGACGAGGGCGGCGAGGGCTGAGGGCGACCGCGAGAGCCTTGCGACCGTGGCGGCCGGCTGAGCCAACTTACACGACGGTGGATGCCGCTCGCGGCGGGGGCCAGGCGCCTCGCCGCGAGCGGTTTTTTGCGCCCAGGCTAGGCCACCGCCGTTGCCTCCTCGCCACCGGCAGCCAGACGCCGCAAGAGGAACGATTACGCCTCGCCACTCCGGCAGGTCCTGGAGTAGAATACCGGTGACAGGCAAGTTGCACCGCGTTCATCGGTCCGAGGCAAGATGGCGAGCGCCCCCAACCACAACGGCCCCGAGCCGAACGACCCGAAACACCTCGACCGGCTGCTGAGCGGCTGGCCCTACGAGTTCGGCGAGGTCGTCGCGCGGCTGGCGGCCGGCGCCGACGGCCGCGAGGTCGTGCAGTTGCGGATCGACCTCGGTATGCTTCAGATGGAAGTCTCCGGCCGGCCCGACGGCTGGCGTCCGGAGGGGTTCGAGACCTACTACGACTTCCTCCTCTCGGCGGCGTTTGAAGACGGCGAAAGCTTCACGCTCGGCAGCGAGCATTGCCTGGAGATCGACCGGGAGTTCGTGCAGTTCTACCACCGCCGGATCGGCTGGCTGGCGCTACGCGAGTTCCGCCGGGCGGTGCTGGACGCGGACCACACGCTGGCGTTGATGGACTTCAGCTCGGCCCACGCGCCCGACCCCGAGTGGGCGGACCTCCACGAGCAGTACCGGCCGTTTGTCCTCTTCCACCGCACGCAGGCCGCGGCGCTGGCGGAGATCGACGACCTCGACCCGGAATCGGCCGTCGAGGCGATCGACGCCGGCATGCTGCGTGTCCAGCAGGCGCTTTCGGAGCAGGAGGTCTGTGAAGACGAGTTCGAAGAAGATGATCTCATTCAAAAGCTGCTCGAGCTCAAGCGGACACTAGCCGACCACTACGAGCTCGAAACGCCACTCAAGCAGCAGCTCGACGACGCAATCGCCCACGAGCAGTACGAGCTGGCGGCCAAGATCCGCGACCGGATGGCAAACCGTCAGCCGCACCGCAAGATGTAACGCCCGGGGCGCCGGCGCCGATTGGCGTTCTCTTCAATCGGGTTGCAATTGTTCACCTGCCGGTGAACACCCCCGCACAACCCGCCCCGCCGCAAAGCATTGCCCCGCAACGACTTCGGCCGAATCAACCCCGGTTTTCCCCGGTTGGCACGCGGCGTGCCATCCATCAGGCGGGGCGAACGGGCGTGGCCGACAAAGCCGAGCCGGGGGGCAAACCGCCGGCGGGTTGGCCGCGTAGAACGCGGGCTGAAGAGGCGACCGCCGCGGTCGCTGGCCCACGGCCCTCGCCGGCACGGCGCCGGCGTGGCGCTTCTCATCACCAACCAAGGGAGTGTTTCAATGTTGGTCCTCACACGGAAGCAGCAAGAGAAGATCCAGATCGGCGACGACATCACGATCACCATCCTCCGCACGAAGGGGAAGAGCGTCCGCATCGGGATCGACGCGCCCGCCACGGTGCCGGTACTGCGGGGGGAGCTGGCCGCGGCTCGGCGCGAGGAAGCAGCCGCCGCGGAACCCGCCACCCGCACGCAACCCGCCGCCCGGCAGCCCGCCGCGCGCGACGAGCCTCACGCGCCCGCCGAGACGTGGGCCGCCGCCAAGCCGACGCCCGCGCCAACGAAGCAAGGGCCTGACACCGCAAACAAGGTGTCGCTCGAACGGGCGCCGAAGTCGCGCGTGGCAACCGTGCTGCCGAAGCTGCTGGGCGCCGACTCGATGGCGACCGGCGGGCCGCTGCGGTCGATGCTCGACCGCCGGGCCGCCGCGCACCAATCGTAAGCGAGCGGTGAAGAAGCTTAGCGCCGGACGGGCGGAGGGGCGCCGCCCGGCGGGCCGGCTTGGCGAAGGGGCGCCTCGGCTCGCCCCGCGAGCTGAACCCCGCCGGCGCCACCGGCGTAGGGAAGGTTCTTCAGCTCTTCGAGTTGCTCGAGCAGGATCCGCCGAACCTCGAGCACGCTCTGCGGGTGCCGGTGGACCGACACGTGGTCCGACGGCACGACGATCTGCGACGCCACTTGTCGCAGGTCATCGATGCTGGCGCTGCCCACCGAGACGACGCCGTCACCCTCCTCGCCGAGGAGGTCGTTGATCAGGCTGTCGGGCTCCCGGCCGACGATGTTGTGGTACGTCACCCAGGGCCCCGGTTCGGCGTTGAGCAGCACGGGCAGCAGGGGCGACTCGGGCGCGAGCGAGTCGATGCTCGTACGGATGTCGAGCGCCGAACTCGCCCGGAAGTAGCCGGCGTTCTCGGCCAGCAGCTGCTCGCGCCCCTGCACCAGCCGCATCGGCGTGTTGATCAGCGTCCGCCCGAGCCACCGCGTAAACCCATTCGCAAAGCGGCTGCCCCGGTGCGGCGTGCCGATGGTCACGACCCGGCGGACCGACGCGTTGGGGCGGAAGAAGTAGGCGTGGGCCAGCTTGTTGTAGGTCTCCGCGTCAGCTCGCAACTCCTCGAACGGCCGGTCGCTGTTGATGCTCCAGAACCGGCGCCCGCTGTCAACGCTTTGAAGTTTCGAGACCAGCCCGCCCATGCTGTGCCCCACCAGCACCATCTGGTCGAGCGCCGGCGTCGTGCGGCCGGGGTCGAGCGTGTCGCGGACTTCTTCCAGCTCCTCCCGCAGCTGCGATGCGCTGATCCAGAAGGGCTGCCCCGTCGGGTAAAGGTACGACCAAAACTGGTAGCGGCTCCGCAGCAGCGGGTCGCTCCGCAGGTCGTTGTACATCTCCATCCACGTGATCGGGCTCGACCACAACCCGTGCACCATCAGCACGGGCATCTTGTTCGGGTCGTAGGGCTCGAGCATGTACAGGCCCTGCAGCTGACTAACGTCGTCGGGCCTGAGCAGGCCGAGCGTCGAGACCGCTTGCTCCTGTAGTTCGGGCTGGTTGAGGAAGTAGGCCAGCGGCGTGCTGAGGTCGGACTCGAGCGGCGCTTGCCGGCCGTTGACGACCAGCGTCTGGTGGTCCATCGGGTCCCGCATCTCCAGCACGAAGCGGGGCGAACCGGCCGGCGTGTGCGGGTCGGCCGCCGGCCCCGCGGCGCCCGCTAGGCCGGGGGCGTGAGCCGGCTCAGAGATGCGGAGGAACGCCGTGAGCGGGAAGCAGAGCTTGCTGGGGTAGTACTTCTCCGCGACGTGGTCGCTCGACTCGTGGGGCTTGCGGATCGCGATCAGCGGCACGCCCAGCCCGTAGGTCTGGTAGTGGTTCCGCAGGCCGTTGACGCGGTAGTCGCTGACAAACTCAAAGCGGTCGAAGTCCTCCGCGTGCCAACCGGTGCTGTGCAGCTCGACCTCGAAACCGCAGACGTGGTCCTCCGTGACGATCGTCCGGCTGTCGCCGGGCCGCAGCCCGCCGTCGCTGCGGACGACACGCAGCAGCCCCTCGAGCGACTTGTTGTAGAGGTCGCACGCCCCGCGGAACTGGGGGTCGTACGGGTTGCAGGGCGTCTTGTCGGAGTCGCGGAACAGGTAGCGGTAGGAGTGCAGCAGGGCGGCGCCGTAGAAGTCGAGCGACTTGGCCTGGTTGCCCTCGTTCTCGAGGGCGCCGAGGTACGCCAGCTCGGCCATGGCGAACTCGTGCTCGTGCCGGGTCGCCGGGGCGCCGCGTTGCCCGAGCTCGATGATGGCGCCCTTGCGGTTGGCGTCGAGCCGCCCGCCCAAGTCGTACCGCCGCAGCAGTTGGGCCGTGCGAGGCGACGGCTCGGGCAGCTCCTGCTTGAACGCCCCCGGGCGGAGCGTGAACGGGTTGCGGGACTTCGAGCGGACCGAGACCCACTCCGGGTCCGACGAGCAGCCAGCAATCACCAACGCCACGCAGAGCGGGGCGGCGAGGCGCCAGGGCTGGTGGCTCGGCGTCGGCAAAAGGGGGCCTTATCAACACGCTTCGAAGGCTCGGCGCCCACCACGACGGCGGCGGGCTGCACGCGCCGCGGACGGTAGCAAACCCCCACCCGCCGGGTCAACGCCGACCGGCCGCCGCGGCACGCAGGTCGGCCTCGCGTAGCGACAAGCAGAGCAGCTCGCTCTCGTCCCGCATAAGCAGCAGCCCCCGGTGCAAGGCCGGCGAAGCGTACGTGGGCGATGCTAGCAGCGCCGCCCCGGACATCCAGTGCAGCCTGTGGCGCCGCGGATCGGCGGCGACGAAGGCAAGGTCGCCGTGCTCGCCCCACAAGATGAACGTGTCCCCAGACAGGATGCTGCTGCCACGGTCGAGATCGGAGGTCCAGCTCCACCGCAGCTTGCCGGTCGCCAGCTCCAGGCAGCGGAAAGACGTCGTTACCCGCTTGGAGGTGTACCCGTAGACGACCCCGCCCCGCTCGACCAGCGTGTTCCACTGGCTGTCGAGCCGCCGGCGGTCGTTCCAAACTTCCTCCCAACCGCCGCCCGGCATGATGCGCAAGCACTTCGCCCCGGGGCCCGGTCCGGTGACCAGCAGCACCAGATCGCCGGCGACCACGGGCGACGTCGCCGTTACGGAGTCGGGCGCGCGGCTGGAAAACGGGACGAACCAGTACGGCTCGCCCGTCACCGGGTCGAGCGCTTGCAGTCCTTCGAACGTTAGGACGAAGGCGTAACGCCGGCCGTGGATGGTCGCCAGCCGCGGCGTGGTGAAGCTTGACCGGTCCCGGCCAGAGACCCAAACCGTCTCGCCGGTCGCGGCGTCGAGGGCGACGACGCCGGCGCCCTCGGCGCCGAGGTTGAAAATCAACCGGCCCGCGTCGACCACCATGCCCGGGCCGAACCCGAAGAGCCCTTCTTCGACGTCGAAGTCTTCCGAAAGATCGCGCCGCCACACGACCGCCCCCGTCGCTAGGTCTACGCAGTGCGCTTGCCACTGGGCGCCGAGGGCAAACACCCGCCCGCCGTGGATTAGGGGCGTCCCGTAGGGGCCGTCGGTGTACTCGTATCGGCACTGGTAAGTCGTCGGGTAGCGGTGCTCCCAAAGCGGGTCGCCCGTTTCGATGTCCAGGCACGTCAGCCGCTCCTCGTCGTCGACGCGGTGCAGCACGACAGCCCGCCCGTCCACGGCGACCGGCGAGCTGTAGCCCGTTCCGATCTCGACGCGGTACTTCTCGGGCGGCCCCGACGGCGTGAGAAGCGAAACGTCGAACGACTCGGCGGTGATCGAGTTGTTGTCGGGCCCGAAGATGCCGGGCCAGCCCAGGTCAACCGCTTGGCTGCGAGGAAGCAACCGCAGCGCGGCGACCAACGCCAGCGCCGCCACGGCCGTCGCAACTAGCGCTAAGCCGCGGCGCCGCGGCAGCCGCGGGCCCCTGAACCGGAGGTCGCGATCTAACGGTTCTTCGACAAGCTGAGGCGGAGACGTAGCAGCAGGGTTGTCGCTCACGGCCCGAGTCTACGCCGCCGGCCCGCTGACGCAAAACGCCCGCTGATTAAGAGACCGTGAATTTTCGGCGCGGGGCCCTTACCAGCCGGCGTCGCGGGGATACGTTGACACAGTGTTGTGGCGCCGTTGCCGGGCCAACCGCTACGCAACGGGTGTGCCCGCCGGGTTGCAGCGTAGGCGCGTCGTACTACGGAGCTACAGGTCTCGGGCGCCGATGATCGAGGGAGCCGACGATGAGCTGGAGTCGGGAAGAAGGAAACCGGATTTGCGATCTGATCAAGCATCAAGAAAAAATGCTTAACGATCGGGTCTTTTCGCTCATCGTCTTGAATGGCCTAGGCCTGGTCGCGCTCTCGCTGTCGTGGAAGAGCGCGCCGGAAGTGGTGCCAATCCTGTCGCTGTTCGGCGCCGCCGGCTCGGCGGTGATGCTTGCCCCGATCGCCGCGGCCGACGCCGGCATCGCCAACCTGCTGCGGCTCTGGAAGAAGCACGCCGGCGACGACAACCTCCCGATCGTGGGGCTCCCGTCCTCGTTCGTGTGGCGGATCGTCTGGATCGCGATCCCCGTGCTGTTCATCGTCGTCTGGGCGCGTCTCATGCTGGCCGCCGACGGCGAAGTCTTCGGCGTCGATATGGTCACAGGCCTCGGCACGGCGAGCCACCGGTTCGAGTAGCCACCCGCGCCGCCCCAGCGAAACCCAGCTGGCACAAAAATCGGTTCCGTTGGCACACGTTTGGCGGCCCAAGACGCGTTGTCGAAATTGGACAACTCGCGGCCTAGCATGATGGTCGGGCCGCTGTACCCGCGAGGCCTTGCGCGGGCCGAATCGTCGTAAGTCGAGTCGCGTCGACGCGTACACCTGCTCAGCTTGGCGGTTCAGGGGTCAGAAAAGTTTGGCGAGCAACGGCGCCGCGCTTCACGCAAAGAATCTTTTGCCACCCCGCGTCAACCGCCCCACGAGCCGGCGGCGCTGCTCAGGACATCCGGTGCGTTGGGCGCGGCCTGCCGGGCCGAAATTGCTGCAGGGCGGTGACCTCATAGGTGTACGTGCCGGCGACGCGGTCGAGCGCCGGGCCCAGCGACGCCGCGAGTTGTTCGGGGTCGCCCGCCACGCGGGCGTTGACCACCAGCCTCACCGCCGCGGACCGCTGGCCGCTGGCGAGCGACAGCTCGGCCGGCCCCTCGCTGCAAACAAGGTTGGCGACGCACGCCCCGCCGTCGGCGTAGCCAAGGACTTTGATGTGCGCCGGCTCATCGCCGCGTGCGGCGCTGGCGTCGGCGAGCCGGGCGACCGCATCCACGGCCAGGCGATCGACATCGATCATCGCACCGCCGGTCGCGTTGACGTCGATCGTCGCGTTGAGCCACGCCAGCTCCGCTTCGCCTTCGGCGTAAACGTCGTAGTCGACATCCATTGGCGCCCGCGACGGGCCGCGTGGCTCGGCGAGCAGCCGCGCCAGCTCGTCAAAACCGTCGCCCCGCTTGCCGCTAGCCAGCAGCACCGGCTTGCCGGCGGAGTGCTCACCAACCAGTGCCGCCAGCCGCGTGGTGTCCGCGTCCGACAAGGCGTCGACCTTGTTGACGACAACAATATCCGCTTCTTCAAGCTGTTTAAGGAAGATGTACTCGGCTTTCGGCGAGAACCCGCCCGCCGCGTCGCCGCCCGCCAGGATCTTGCGGCCGTGCTCCGGCTTGCACAGCACGGCCAGCCTGCCCACCTCGTAGCGGTCGCCGTGCAAGCGGCGGAGGGGTTCGATCACCGTAGCAACCAGGTCGGTGCAACTACCAACCGGCTCGGTCAGGATGATGTCGGGGCGCTGCTCGGCCTCGAGTTTGACAAGGGTCTCGACCAGGTCGTCGAACTTGCAACAGAAACACGCTCCGGGCACCTCGCCGACGCTAAGACCCTGCCCGCGGAGCGATTCCGTATCGACCAGCCCGTGGGCTTGATCGTTCGTAACGACCGCGACCCGCTTGCCCGCATTGAGGTATTGCCGAGCGAGGCGGGCGATCGCCGTCGTCTTGCCGGCGCCCAGGAAACCACCGATCATGAGGATTCGAGTCTTTGGCATCGGCAGTCGGGTTCGTTGCGTCGCGTGCGTGATTGGCGCCGCTGATTGTACCCACGGCCCCCGTCAGCCGGGAGCCGCCTAACGCCCTTCGCACGAGTGAACCTTGCCCGGCGAGCCCCTCGACCTCGCGATCCACGGCGGACCGCCCGCTGTGACGGTAGGCCCCTTCGAGTGGCCTCCGGCGGACGGGGCCATCCGCGACGCGATTGCCGACGCCGTAGAAAGCGGTGAATGGGGCCGCTACCACGGCGCCCCTTGCGCGCGTCTTGTCGAGCGGCTCGCGCGCGAGTTTGCGGCTAGTCACGTTCAGCTGACGTGCTCCGGCACGATCGCGGTGGAGGTCGCTCTGCACGCGGTGGGCGTCGGGCCGGGCGATGAGGTCATCCTCGCCGGCTACGACTTCCCGGGCAACTTCCGCGCGATTGAGTCGCTCGGGGCGAGACCGGTGTTGGTCGATGTTGCCGCTCAAGACTGGGTCATCGACCTGGACAAGCTCGAGCAGAACACGGCCGATCTACGGGCGGCACGGGCGGTGGTTGTTTCGCACCTGCACGGGCGGCTGCTGGACATGCCACGGTTGATGGCTTTGGCGGTCGAACACGGCTGGGCGGTTGTCGAGGATGCGTGCCAGTGCCCGGGCGCCGAGATCGCCGG